>JAEZYO010000806.1 GCA_023419055.1 Pseudomonadota bacterium
CGCGTGAACAGGGAGGGAGAATGGAAGCGGGGCGAGAGGGCGCGAGCTTGGTGAGGGGCACCACCAAGCCGCGCCCTCTCGGGGTTGTCCTGGTTCCTTCCGACACCGAAGCTTCGGAGGCGGAACCGGCGCTCCCTTCGTCGATGATTCTCGCTGCAGTCAACGCCGAGGCGCGTCGTTGCGGGGTGCACGAGGGACAAACCGTCGCCGAAGCGGGCGCTCTGGTGGCGGGGCTCGTGGTGAAGCGGATCTCGCTGGCTCGGGTCGAGCGCGCTCTGGAGGCAGTCGCAGAGGCCGCGCTCTCGTTCGGTGCAACGGTTGCGGTCGGCGCTCCGGACACGGTTTGGGTCGACGTGACGGGCTCGGCTCATTTGTTCGGCGGCGAGCAAGCTCTCGCGACCGAGCTCGCCGGTTGCATTCGAAGCATGGGGCACGCCGTGCGCCTGGCGGTCGCGAGCGGGCCAACGCTCGCCCGCATGTTCGCTCGTTACCTCGGGCCGACCCGGGTCGACCAGGGAGAGCCGGGGGTCTTCGTCGTGCCCAAAATGCGGACGCAAACGGTGCTCTCGGGGTTGCCGGTGATAGCTCTGCCGCTCGGTGACGAGTTGCGAGACTGGCTGGTGCGGCTCGGGGTCCTCACCATCTCCGATCTACTCGCCTTGCCACGGGCTTCGCTCGGGCCTCGCCTCGGCGCTGAAGCGGCTCGCGTGCTCGGAATCGCGGCGGGGTACGATCGTGAGCCACTCACGCCGTTTCAACCCGCGCGTAGCATCGTCGAAGCTCTGACCTGGGAGCACGACGTCGCGGGCACGGAGCCTTTGCTCTTCGCGCTTCGAGGGCTGGTCGCGCGGCTCAGCGCTCGGCTCGCCGGGCGTGGTGAAGCGGCTCAATCCTTGGTCCTCACCATCGAGCACACACCGGCGTTCGTGCGCTTTCGAGGCACCGAGCCCGTCACGGTGCTGCGCTTCGCGTTGGCTTCGCCACTTTACCGTGAAGATCAGCTGCGCCGTATCGTAAGCTCGCGGCTCGAGCGGGTGAAGCTGCCCGCTCCTTCGATAGGGCTCAAGCTGGAGGCGCCGGTGCTGACCGAAGCGGTGCGCCGTCAACTCGAATTCGGCGAATTTCTCTCGGGCACTACGGGCGCAGAAGAAGAGCTGCCTCTCATCGTGGCCGAGCTCGTCGCCGATATCGGAGAGGATCGCGTGGGGGTGCTGGAGGTGGTGGACTCTCACCGTCCCGAAGCTCAGTCTAGGCTCGTCCCGATCGCCGGCACGCCCGCAAAAGCTCGCAAATCAGCCCGAAAATCGGGTCCGCGTCAGGTGATTTCCGAGCGTTTCGAGCGCACGCCCGACTCCTTGCGAAAAGCACAACCTCGCCGTTCGAAGGGGGCTCCGGTGCGCCTCCTGCCCGAGCCGATCCCCCTGCTTTCACCATGGCACGTCGGGGCTGCGCTCGCGGTCGGGTCGCGTCTCTACACGGTGGAGAGGATCGTCTTCGATCATCGTCTGGACGGCGTCGAGTGGTGGTCGCCCTCTCCCGTGGCTCGAGACTACGTGCGGCTCTGGTTGAAAAGCGCGGAGGGGATGAGCGAGGCGCTCGCCTTCATCGAGCGCGACAGTCAGCGCGCGTTCTTACAGGCCGTTGCAGATTGAGGGAAAGACGCTAGTCTCGCCGGCGTCTCGCCATGCGCCCCACCATCTTGCTTTTCGACATCGACGGTACCTTGATCACGACCGGTGGAGTGGGACGTCGCGCGCTGGAGCTCGCGTTCGAGCGGCGTTTCGGCTCATCGGAGGCCTGCAATTTCCGCCTCGACGGCATGACCGATCGCGCGATCGCGAGGATCGGGCTCGAGGCGGTCGGAGCGCCGGTCACGCCGGAGGCCATCGACGAGATCCTCGATATCTACATCGAGGTGCTGAAGGACGAGATCGCGCGCGCGGACGACAAGATTTATCGCTTGCACGAGGGCATGCTCGACGCCGTGCTCGCAGGTCACGCCGAGCGCTGCGCGATAGGTCTCGGGACCGGCAACTTGAAGAAGGGGGCAGCGTTGAAGCTCGAGCGTGTCGGCATTTATCATCACTTCGCGTTCGGGGGCTTCGGGTGCGACGCCGAGGCTCGCGTCGAGGTGATTCGGCGCGGGGCCGAGCGCGGCGCCGAGCACCTGGGCGTCGCGCTCACGGAGTGCCGAGTGGTGGTCATCGGGGACACTCCCAAGGACGTCGCGGCCGCGCAGGGAATCGGCGCAGAATCGATCGGGGTCGGAACGGGATCGTTCACGCCGGAAGCTTTGCTCGAGAGCGGCGCGACTCACGCCTTCGGCGATCTTTCTCAGCCGGGCGCTCTGGAAGCGCTGCTCGGCCGCGCCTAGGCGCCCCAGTCGCGCCTAGGCGCCCCGGCTGCGCCGGGCGAGCTCCGCCTCTAGCTCGCGGATGCGCGCTTCGGCGCGTTCACGCTCTTCGTTCGCGCGTTCACGCTCTTCGTTCGCGCGTTTGCGCTCTTCGTTCGCGTGGCGAATCAGGGCCTGGGCGTGCTGCTCCGAGGCCTCTACTGGTGTGGGGAAGAGATCTCGGCCTTCCGGATCGCGTGCCAGGCGGAGCGTTCGCCCGAGGCTCGGGTGCTGGCGAATGCACCAATAGGCACTGAAAGTGTCGCAGCGATGAAAGAGCGGGTCGCTCGCGTCGCGCTCCACGAGATCGCCGTCGTGGCCGTCCCAGATGCGAAGTGGACGAGATTCGTTCTCCGGATCGAAACCGACGAGCTCACGAACTCCGACTTGCCGATAGCGATCGAGCTTTTCTTGCCAGGGCCCGTAGTCGAGATCGGAAGGGCTCATGACCTCGACCGCCAGGTGCGGGGCGCCGCGTTGCCACACCTTCCACGACGCGAACGGCGCGTCGGGCTCGCCGAGTCGAGCCATCACGTCGGGGGCGCAGCGTTGGCCCGGGTTGGTCGGGTTCCAGTAGACGAACTGCTCCGAGCCGATGACCGCGCGATCGCCGAAGGCGAGCTGCAGGATCTGGAACAGGAGGGTGCGCTGTTCGAGGTGCCGGCGAGACTCAGGCATCTCTTCGCTCTCGGGGAACACCAGCGGCGCCGGCGGGCGCAGGTAGCGGTGAGGTGAAGAGGGGAATTCGGGAGTCGCCAAGGCCATGGGAGGGTACCACGGACCTTGGTCGGTCGGCCCGGTCGTCAGGTTGTGTTAAGATTTCTAAATATTCGAAATCACTATCGAAAGATCTTATCAGTAGCCGGGACGAGTGGCACTGGCTATGCGTTCAGTATCAGTCCGTGCCTGCCTTTGCCGAGCTCCTGGGTCGAACCTGCTTTTCGTTCCTGCGGGGAGCGTCGCACCCCGAGGAGCTCGTCAGCCGAGCTCGTGAGCTCGAGCTCTCGGCTCTCGCCATCTGTGACAGGGACGGGCTTTACGGGTCAGCGCGCGCCCACTCCGCGGCACTCTCGCTCGGTCAACGGGTGATCGTGGGGGCAGAGCTCACGGTGGACCCCGCGCTCGAGCGTCGAGGCTCCTGGCGCTCGGCGTCGAGGGAGAGCGCGCGCGAGGCTCCCGTGCTCGCGCTGCTCGTCGAAACTCACGAGGGTTACTCGAATCTCTGCCGCCTGCTCACGTCGGCTCACGCGGACCTGCCGAAGTCGCAGAGCTCTCTCGATCTCGAGCGGTTGTTCGAACACTCTAAGGGGTTATTTGCGATCGTGCCGGCGCCGCGCAGGCCCGGCGATCCCACCACGCCCACCCGCGAGCTGCTCGAGACGGTGAAGGAGGCCTTCGGTGAGCGCGCTGCGCTCGCCGTGCACCGGCACCTCGACGGCTTCGATCGAGAGCGCGTCGCGGAGGTTCGCTCCTGGTCCACTCGCTACGAGTTGCCCATCGTCGCGAGCGCGCGACCGCTCTACCATCACCCGGCGCGGAAGCCGCTCTCGGACGTGATGGACTGCATTCGCCGCGGGACCACGCTCGAGCGCGCGGGCAGCGAGCTCTCGGCGAACGCGGAGGCGCTCCTGCGTTCGGAGCTCGAGATGCGCAAGCTCTTCCGCGAGCAGCCTGCGTGGGTGGATTTGAGCGGGGAGATCGCGAGCGGGCTCGGCTTCTCGCTGGCCGAGCTCAATTACCGTTTTCCCTGCAGCCTCGAGCCGGGAGAGAGCGCCGATCAGAAGCTCCGCCGTCTCACGGTAGCGGGGCTCGCGGAGCGCTATCCACGCGGGGTTCCGGAGTCGGTAGCGAGACAAGTCGAGAAGGAGCTCGCGCTCATCGCCGAGATCGCGGTAGCGCCGTATTTCCTGAGCACCTGGGAGATCGTCGACATCGCTCGCCAGAAGCGCATCCTGTGCCAGGGGCGAGGCAGCGCGGCGAACAGCGCCGTTTGCTACGCGCTCGGCATCACCGCCGTCGATCCCGCGCGCTCGAACTTGCTCTTCGAGCGTTTCCTGAGCGTGGAGCGGCGCGAGCCGCCCGACATCGACATCGATTTCGAGCACGAACGGCGCGAGGAGGTGATTCAGGCCATCTACGAGCGCTACGGCCGCGAACAGGCGGCCATGGTCTCGGAGGTGATCTGCTACCGAGGCAAGAGCGCGCTCCGCGAGGTGGGGAAGGTCTTCGACCTACCGCTCGAGCAGGTCGATCGATTGAGCTCCACCATCACTCACTGGGACAGCGCCGAGGCGAGCGAGAAGCGGCTCGCCGAGATGGGCTTTTGCGCCGAAGATCCAAGGCTCGTGCAGGTGGTGGAGCTCGCTCGCCAGCTCCAGGGGTTTCCGCGACACCTCTCGATTCACGTGGGCGGTTTCGTGCTCTCTGCCGAGCCGCTCACGCAGGTCGCGCCCGTCGAGCCGGGGCGGATGCAGGATCGAACGGTGGTGCCCTGGGACAAGGACGATCTCGAGACGCTCGGCTTCTTCAAGGTCGACGTGCTCGGCCTCGGCATGTTGACGGCGATTCGAAAGGCGCTCGGTATGATCCACGCCGACGGGTTCCTGCCGGAGCCTGCGACCGACGCGGCGTCCGCCGCTCCCGAGCCCTTCGATCCGCTTCGAGTGGTGACGCGCATCCCGCCCGAAGATCAGGCGGTTTACGGGATGATGAGCCGCGCGGACACGGTAGGCGTCTTTCAAATCGAGAGCCGCGCGCAGATGGCCATGCTGCCGCGGCTCAGGCCCAAACGCTTTTACGATCTGGTGATCGAGGTGGCGATCGTCCGTCCGGGGCCGATTCAGGGCGGCATGGTTCACCCTTATCTGCGGCGCAGGAACGGCGAAGAGAAGCCGCTGCTGCCGCACCCGGAGCTCGCGTCGATCCTCGATCGGACGCTCGGGGTGCCGCTCTTCCAGGAGCAGGTGATGCAGATCGCCATCACTGGCGCGGGTTATACCGGCGGTGAGGCCGATCAGCTCCGGCGCGACATGGCGGCGTGGAAGAAGAACGGCAAGCTCCTGCGTCACCGCGGCCGTCTTCTCGAGGGCTTCGCGCGGAAGGGCATCAGCCCGAAATTCGGCGAGGCGCTCTTCGAGCAGATCAAGGGCTTCGGGGACTACGGATTCCCCGAGTCTCACGCGGCCTCGTTCGCGCTCCTCGTGTACTCGTCGGCGTGGCAGAAGAAGCACTACCCCGAGTATTTCGCCTGCGCGCTCCTGAACTCTCAGCCGATGGGCTTCTACTCGCCGTCCTCCATCTTGCGAGACGCCCAGCGCCACGGCGTCACGGTGCGGGACGTCGACGTGACCCGGAGCAGCTGGGACTCTTCGTTGGAGGAGGCGGTGCCAACCGGAGCAGGGCGACCGCTCCGAGCGTTGCGCCTCGGCTTTCGGCTGATCAAGGGGATCGGTGAGGCCACCGCTCGGCGTATCGAGAAAGCGCGCGCAGAATGGCGCTTCGCGAGCTTCGAAGACGTGGTGGTGCGGGCCGAGCTCCGCAAGAACGAGATCGAGGCGCTGGCGGAGGCGGGCGCGTTCGAAACCCTGACCGAAGGTCGCAGGCAAGCGCTCTGGCTCGGTCGTGCGCCACGGGTGGGCGGGCTATTCAGGAAGGCACGCTTGCCCGAAGAACGAGTCAGCTTGCCGGAGCTTCGGGCTGCCGAGGCGCTGGTGCTCGACTACCGGCGCAAGGGGCTCTCGGTCGAGGATCACCCCATCCGGCACCTGCGTGAAGCGCTGAATCGCCGCCGGGTACTCACGGCTCGGGACCTCGAAAAGATCCCCAAAGGGCGTCGAGTGAGCGTCGCCGGGGTCGTTCTGTGTCGACAGCAGCCGGCCACCGCGAGCGGGGTCGTGTTCTTCACGCTCGAGGACGAGACCGGCGTCGTCAATTTGATCGTGTACCGGCGAGTCTTCGAAGAGAACCACCTCGTGGCCCGGCACTCTTCCATGCTGCTCGTCCACGGGGAGGTCGAACGGTTGAACGTGCAGCCGGAGTTCGACGTCATCCACGTGGTCGTCCGCGGGTTCGAGCGTCTCGACGTGCCGGGGCGTGACATCCAGAGCGTCTCTCGCGATTTTCACTGAGCCGGCTGCGTCATTTTTTCCGCAACTCGAGCCAAGCGGCGACCGACCCCCCGGGCATGCAACAAGAACGGGGTAAGGGTTACGTTTTCACGGGCTTGCTCGCCGCGCTCGCAGCGTGCAGCGGGCTCGAGCCGGCGCCAGGCGAAACGGAGTCGACGAACGGCGCAGGGGGCACCGGCGTTTTCCTCCATGGCGAAGCCGCCTGCGGGAACGCCGCCGGAGCTTCTGGAGCTGGCGGCGCCGTCAGCTCGGGCGGCAAGAGCTCGCCGCCGAGCGACTTCGGTTCGGGCGGTTTCGGGGGAAGCTCGGGTAGCTCGAGCAACGGTGGCAAGGCCAGCGCCGGGTCGAGTGGGGGCACGGGCGGTGTCCCGATCGACGGCGCCGGTGCCGGCGGCGCCGGTGAGCCCGAACCGGCGCTCGGGCACGCGCTCCTCTTCACCGAGTACGTGGAGGGCTCGTCGAGCTATAAGGCGGTCGAGATCACCGCGCTCGAGGACAGCAGCCTCGAAGGTTGCCGCGTCGCGACCTACTTCAACGGAGCCACCAGCGCGAACGGGGCTGCGCTCGACGGTGTGTTACTCGAAGGGCAGAGCACCGTCGTGTGTTCGAGCGCGCTCGCGGGGCAGGGCGCCCATTGCCCGCGAACCGCCGGGCTCACCTTCAACGGAGACGACGCGGTAGTGCTCGAGTGCGACGGCGTCGTCATCGATGCCATCGGTCAGATCGGCGTCGATCCGGGCACCGCTTGGGGAAGCGGCGATGTTTCGACCGTCGACCATACCCTGCGACGGCGCTGCGACGCCGTGCCCGATCCGGACCCTGCGAATGCCTTCGATCCTAGCGTCGAGTGGCTCGGGTTCCCGAAGGACAGCTTCGAGGATCTCGGACAGCGCGAATGCTCTGACAGTGGGGCCGCCGGATCGGGCAGCGAAGGTTGAAGCCTCGTCACGAGGCGTACGGATAGGGCCCCGAGCGCGGCGAGCGTGTTCTCGGAAAACCTTGCCTCCACGACGCCTACCTGGAATTCGTCCTCGTAGATGATCCTGCCCGGGTCGTCGCTCTCGATCACTTCATAGGGAACCGCGTGCCGATCCAGCAGATCTCGCAGTGGCGCCACCGCTTCGATCAGGCGAGTGGCCGAGTTCTTGAACCACGTGATGGCGCGTATCGAATTGCCGTCCGCGTAGAAGGGCGGAATCGGCAGCTCCTTGTCGAACCAGGAGTCGAGATCGGCGAACAACCGATCGTCGGCCGCCGAAAGCCGGCCCGCTCGACGTAAGTGGTGACAGGCTCCGAAGATACCGACCGGTAGCCCGAGCTTGCCGCAATAACGCACCTGGATACGAACGTACTTCACCCGAGAGCGAGGATACGCGCTCTCGGGTGAAAAGTAACGACGCGGAACTACGCGACCTGAGCGCCGGCGTCGGGCTCACCCGCGGCGGCGGGAGTGGTGCTCCGCACCGTGTGCTGCTGAGCCAGCGAATCGCTGCGCGACACGGCGTTCTCGTTCACCTTCACGCTGACGATGCGCGACACGCCGGGCTCGCCCATGGTCACGCCGTAGAGCACGTCCGCGCTCTGCATCGTCTTCTTGATGTGGGTGATCAGGATGAACTGCGAGTGCGAGGTCATCGAGCGGATGATCTCGTTGTAACGAGCCACGTTGGCTTCGTCGAGCGGCGCGTCGACCTCGTCCAGCACGCAGAAAGGCGAGGGGCGATGCTGGAAGATCGCGAAGATCAGGGAGACGGCCGTGAGCGCCTTCTCTCCACCGCTCATGAGCTCGATGTTGCCGAGCTTCTTCCCGGGTGGCTGCGCGATGATCTCGACACCGCTGCCCAGCAGATCTTCTGCGTCGGTGAGCTGCAGCTCCGCGCGGCCGCCGCGGAACAAGCGCGCGAAGGTCTTCTTGAAGAGCGCGTTGACCTCGTCGAAGGTCTCGCGGAAGCGGCGCCGCGACTCCTTGTTCATGTGCCGGATCGCCTGATCCAGCTCCTCGAGCGCCTTCTCGATGTCGACCTTCTGTCCGTTGAGCTCGGTGAAGCGCTTCTCGGCGTCGTCGTACTCGGCCTTCGCGTCCAGGTTCACCGGGCCCATGCGATCGATGAGCTGCGTGAGCTCGTCGATGCGACGGCGCTCGCTGTCTTCGAGCATCGGGCGCGCGTGGTAGTCGCCGGCGACGCGCCGCAGATCGAGCCCGCGGAAGCGCTCGCGAACCGAGCCGAGCAGGTGCTCGCGCTCGAGCTCGATGCGTTGCACCGCCATCTCGTGACGGCGCACGGCTTCGTCGTAGACATCGAGGCCCTCGCGCACGACCTTGAGCTCGCTCTCCTGAGTGCTCAAGGTGACGCGCACCTGCTCAAGCAGCGCGCGCGCTTCGTCGAGCGCTTCGTGGCTCTCCTTGGCGCGCTGCACCGCGGCCCCGCGTGCCTCGCGCGCGAGCACGATGCGACCGGCGGTCTCGCCGTACGCCACGGCAGCCTCGAGCAGCTCCTGCTGCAAGCGCTCCGAGCGGAGCTCCAGCTCTTGCAGGGAGGCAGCGACGCGCTCGGCGGCGACGCGAGCGGCTTCCGCCTGTTCGCGAACCTGGGCGAGCCGAATCTTGCGCTCCGTGACCAGCGAGGCCTGGTGCGCGACACGCTCCCGCCACTCGGCCGCGGTCGCCTCGGAGCGGGCGAGATCGTGATGCAGGTGCTCGAGCTGAGCTCGGAGCTCGTCGACCTGACGGCGGGTCTCGTCTTCCGAAGCCGTGGCGCTCTCGAGCGAGCGGTCGATCTCTTCGAGCTCGATCTCGATCGCGTCCGTGCGCGCCTCGATGCGCTCGATCTCGCCGCTCGTGCGGGCGAGGTCTTTCTCGGCCGTCACGTGCGCGAGCTCGCCCTCGTGAGCGTACTGGCGGGCGCGCTCGAGCTCCGTGGCGAGCTCGCTCAACCGGGCGCGGAGCGCGTTGTGCTCCCCGACCAGCTTCGTCGCCTGAACCTCGAGACGAGCGACCTCGTCCCCGAGCTGATGCATCTCGCGCTTCTGCTCGATCATGGCGGAGGCGACGTCGTCGCCGCTGCCGCCGCTCACCATGCCGTCCGGCCTGGCCACCGTCCCGTCGAGCGCCACGGTCGTGATGCCCGCGTGCTCGGCGGCGAGCTCGACCGCGCGTTCCGCCGACTCCACGAGCACGGCGTCGCCGACCAAGGCCCGAACCAGCGCCTCGTCGCCAGGCTCGAACGAGAGACGATCGATCAAGCGGCCGAGGACGCCGGGCTGACCCTCCACGACGAGGCGCGCACCGGCGACGAACCCGGGACGAAGGGGCACCACCTCGGCGCGGCCGCGTTCGCTGCGCGCGAGCTCGGCGAGGAGCTCGACTCCCGCCGAACGGTCTTGAACGACGACGCCCTGAAGGCGAGCGCCGAGAAGACCGGCGAGTGCGTGGGTCAGCTCTTCCGGTGCTTCGATGCGATCGGCGACCAAGCCGAGCACGCGAGGGTCGCTCTTGCCGAGGAGCGCCCGGGCGCCCGCGCCCACGCCCTCCAGGCGACGATGCAGATCTTCGAGCGCGCGCAGGCGGTTACGCTTCAGCGAGAGCTCGTTCTTGGCGGCGTCGGCGGCGCGTTCGCTCTCGAGCTGACGGCCCTTCAGCGCGTCGAGCTCGGCTTCGAGCGCCTCGCGCTCGACCTGCGTCAGCTTCTTGCCCTCGGCGAGCTCCGCGACGCTGCGTTCGAGCGCGTGCCGGCGAGCGACGGCGTCCCCGAGCTCGCCGCTCAAGCGGTCGCGCTCTTGCCCCAGACGATCACGGCGCGTGCGTCCGTCGGCCAGGCGGTGGGCAAAACCGTCGAGGCGAGCCTCTTGCGCCGCGGACTGCGCGCCGAGCTCTCCCGCCCGGCGCCGGAGGAGCATGACCTCTTCGTTCGCGCGCGACTCTTCGGCCTGCAGGTTGCTGAGCGCCTCGGTCTCCGAGAGCGCGTCGACCTCGCGCGAGCGCTCGTCGTTGGCGAGCTCCTCGATGCGACCGACGAGCTCGCTCTGCTCGTGACGGAGCCCGGCGCTCCGGCGGACGATGCCGTCGAGCTCGACGTTTCCCGTTTCGAGACGCTGGTTCAGGTG
>JAEZYO010000830.1 GCA_023419055.1 Pseudomonadota bacterium
GTCGTCGTCGACGCCGGACTTCTCGGCCTTGGGCTCGGCGTCGGCCTTCGGCTTCTCGTCCTTGCTGGCCTTCTTGTCGTCCTCATCCTCGTCGTCGTCATCATCGTCATCGTCGATGTCGGCGTCGAGCTTGTCGTCCGAGTACGCGTCGTCGTCGTCTCCGAACATGCGCGGAGGCGGCACCGGCTGAGCCGGGCGCGCGAGCGTACGAACCACCAAGACTTCGCGCTCGGCCTCGGTCTGGAGCGCAGGCTGCTTGATGCCGACCTCGAGGGCGCTGTCGGCGCGGTCGGGCAAGGCGCTCAGGTGCTGCTCGACCTCGGCCTCGGTCAGGAGCCCCTTCTTGAGGAGGCGCTCACGCACGCGGACATCGAACTTCAATGCATCGGCCATTAGTATCGTCGCTCCGTGGATCCAAAAAGGGCGGCACCCGAGGCTCTGGTGCCCCGATCGGGGTGCTTCCGCCTCGAGGGGGCCTTTTCCTAGCGCTTACCCGGGGGCCTAAGCAAGCTCTCGGGCGGAATCAGTCGCGAGACGGGCGATTCCTCCGGCAGGTCGGCCTCCGCCGCGAGCCTTGCCTCCGCTTCCTCGAGCTCGGCCGCCGTAGCGGGCCGGACCTCCTGGACCGCGACCTCGAACCTGAGCCGCTGGCCAGCCAGGGGGTGGTTGGTATCGAGAACCACGGCGTCGTCCGTCACATCGAGCACTTGCAGCAACACCGGACGCCCATCCTCACCCTCGGCGTCGAAACGATCGCCGGGCGCCACGTCCGGCGGAAATTCGCCGCGGTCGACCTCGAGGATGGCCTTGGGATCCCGCCGCCCGAAAGCCTCCTCGGGCGCAAGCTCGATGCTGCGCCGATCCCCCTCCCTGAGCCCCTCGAGCCGAGGTTCGAACGCTTCGATCAGGCTGCCGTAGCCGAAGACGGCGGTCTGCGTGGCGCTCCCGTCCTGCAGCGGCTCACCGTCGGCGTCGAAGACCTCGAACGCGAACTTTACCCACATGCCGGGACCGACCTGATAGCTCAATGAACCTCGCTCGCCGTGATGTAACCCGCGACGGCGCTCGCCGCTACGGTGTACGGGCTCGCCAGATACACCTTTCCGGGTCCACTTCGTCCAGGAAAGTTGCGGTTGATGGCGCTCACGGTGACTTGTTCCGGACGAGACGAGACCCCCGGCCCCGCACGGATGCACGCGCCGCACGCCGGATCCAGGAGGCTCGCCCCGGCGCGCTCGAAAATGTCGATGTAGCCTCGCTCCTCCGCGTAGCGACGGATCGGCTGGGAGCCGAATTGGATGAAGAGCTCCACGTGCGGAGCCACCCGCTTTCCTCGCGCGAGGGCCGCCTCGAGCACGGCCGCGTACATGTCCATGTCACGCCGCTTGGCGCCCGTGCACGAGCCTGCGTACGCGATGTCGATGCGCACGCGCTCCCCAGAAGCAGCGAGGGTGCGGAGCGGAACGCCGTTCCTCGGATCGGAAGGCAGCGCCACCATCGGCTCGAGCTCCGACAGATTCACCAGGATCTCGGCCGCGACTCGCGCTTCCGGGTCGCCCTTTTTCACCTGGGCGTCGAGCGCCTGGCGCTCCGCCTCGGAGAGCGCGCGTAACGTCGCGAGCTCGTCGAGCGCTCGCGCGTCGGGCGCGATGATGCCGGAGAAGCCTGACGCCTCGACCGCCATGTTCGTGAGCGTCGCTCGCTCGTCGAGCCCGAACGCCTCGAGCCCGTCTCCCACGAACTCGAGCACCTTACCCGCGGCGCCGCCCTTCGCGATGAACTCTCGCGACAGGAGCCAGAGCATCACGTCCTTGGCGGTGACGGCTTTCGACGGCTGACCTCGAAGCTCGATGCGCACCGTCTCCGGCACGGTCAATCGGACGTCGCGCGTGTAGAACGCGCTCGCCATGTCCGTGCTGCCGACGCCGAACGCGAGGCAGCCGAGCGCGCCCGCCATGACCGTGTGCGAGTCCGTGCCGATCACGATCTGCGACGGCCACGCGAGCGACTCGATCACTTTGTTGTGACAGATGGCTTCGCTCCCTCCGGGCGAGCCCGCGCGCGTCACCTCACCGAAGAGCTCGATCCCGTGACGGCGCGCGAACGCCTCCTGCTTGCTCGCGAGCTCGCGCACGCGATCGACGAGCCCGAGCCGCCGCTCGCGGTCGCCGAGCACCCGCTCGGCGAAGGTCAGGTGATCGCGGAACAAGTACACGCTCGCCGGATCGGCGACTCTCGCGTCTTCGCCGAAGCCGCTGCGAAACAGCGAGTCGAGCATCGCCGTGACGTAGTCGTGGCTGAAGCGCACGTCCGCGCGCACGAAGAGCGCCTCGCCGGGGACTACCGACGCGACGCCGGGCGGCTCCGCGGACGAGCTCACGGCGTGCGCAGCGATGATCTTCTCGGCGAGCGTCATCGGGCGATGACCGCCCCTCGCGCGGGCCGGAGCCTGCACCCTCCCTTCGAGTCGGTCTCGATGATACCCGAACAGGCCCCCCGAGCGCGCGATGGCCGCGCTCAACGGGTCGAGCCCCTGCAAGAGCTCCTCGAGCGCTACCGCCTCGCCGGCGAGCACCCGCTCGAGCAGCGAGAAGTCCGTGCTGGTCAGGATGCCGAGATTTTGCGCGTTCTGCCTGAAGATCTTCTCGAAGCTACGCGCGAAGATCAGCCGCACGCCCGAGACTCGCTGGGCGTACGGCGCGGTCTCGCGCGAGGAGCCGCAGCCGAAGCTCTCTCCGCCCACGAGCACCTCGAACCCGCCGCGGCGCACCTCTCCTTCGCGAACCACGCCGCCGCGCAGGCCCGTCAGGCAGTAATCACCCAACCGTTCGTCGTAGTGATACGACGCCCAGGCGGGCGCCATCTCGTCCGTGGAGATCTGATCGAGCAGCGCGTCGAGCTCTGGAGGCGGAAGATCCTCACCCTCGAGCTGGCGTCGCAAGAGCGCCGGATCTCGCGTCAGGAAGAGGACGCGACCGGAACGGCGGAGCGCGTAGGGGCGCGTCATGGCCGCGTCTCGAGCGCGAGCAGGGAGAGGACCCCGAGCGCGACACTCTCGGAGCTCGGCGGCGGTGACCTCGTGGCGGCTCGGGCCAAGAGCGCTTCCACGCGCACTCCGAGCTCTGCCCCCTGGGCCGGCTCGAGCCCGCGCCGTCTCAACAGCTCTGCCAGCTTTTGCTCACGCGCACGGCGTTCGGAGCGGATCACCGAAAGGAGCTCGTCGAGACCGAACGTCGGCACGGAGGTGAGCGTAGCAAAGCTTCGAGGACGAGGCGTGCCGACGGAGCTTGCCAGGCCCGGCTGAAAACGCCATGGTCCCGCCGTGCAGCGGCTGCTCACGAAAGGCCCGCGATTCGGCCTCCCCTGCTGGCTCCTGCTCTCGGCTTGCGGGCGTGAGCCCGCTCCGGCCCCCACGCCCTCTGCTGGGAGCTCCGCCGAGGCACCTCTCTCGTCCGCGAGCGCGCGCGCGCCCAAGCAGGCTCCCCTGTCCAACGAACGGGTCGAGATCCCGACCGGGGCGTTCCGCGCCGGCAGCATCCCCGGCGAGCCAGGTCGCGACCCGGAGCTCGAGCCGAGGCTCTCGCAGATCGAGCTCGGCGGCTTCCAGATCGATCGCCTCCCGTACCCGAACGATCCGGCGAAGCCACCGATGCGCAACGTCTCGTTCGACGACGCCAAGCGGCTCTGCGCCGAGCGAGGCGCTCGTCTCTGCAGCGAGCTCGAGTGGGAGCGCGCCTGCAAGGGGCCGGACAGCGACCGCTATCCCAGCGGACCCGATTGGGACGCTCGCTGTAGCAAGGACCCGCTCGCCTGCGCGACGGGCTTCGACGTGCTCGGCATGGGGACGGGAGCCGGCGAGTGGACGGCAAGTCAGCGCGGCTCGCTCGAGAAGCGGGTTTCTTTGGTGAGAGGCGCGGCGGCCTCGGCGCCTGCCGCAGAGCATCGCTGTGCGGCGCGCCACCCGACGCCGCCCGACAAACGCTCGGAGGATCTCGGCTTTCGCTGTTGCTGGGGAGCCCCCAACGCCAAATCGTTGAACGAACCGAAGGCGGGAGAGACCTTCAAGAAGACCAAGCTCACCGCCGAACGCTTGAGCGCGCTTCTCCTCGCGAGCCCCGAAACCAAGGAGCTCGCGAAGGATCTCAAGTTTTTCCGCGACCCTGACTCGGCCGAAACCGTGGTCAGCCGAGGGCCCGGCGATCGCAAAGGCTTCTCCTTCACCGTCGCGCCGCTCCTCTGGAATCCGGTGGCGGGCGCCGAGTTCCTGCTCGTGAGCGCGCGCTCGGGCGAAAACACCTCGTTCGTGCTCGCTTACTACGTCCGCGGTGACGACGATTTCGCGCTCGCGGCAAGCTTCGTCATGAAAGACGAGCCCGGCCCCGTCGCCTTTGCCTACAGCAACGACATCCGCCCGCGCCTTCACTTCAGCACCTGCTGGGGTTGCCCGGGCGAGACCGGCAAGATCCTCTTCCGCCCCCCGGAGCGCGCAGCCATCCTTCAACCTTGACGCGACATGGTCACGCTCGATTTCACCGCCCTCGGCCCCGTCCGGAACCGCCTCGAAGAGGCCGACCAGAAGATCGAGCGGCAGGCGTCGACACTGCGTGATGCCATCGCCGCAGCATGCGATCACCTGGGCATGGAGATCGTCCCCTTCCCGGGCGATCGCTATTTCGCCGCCTGGTACCGGGAGAAGCCCGCGCCGAAGCCGCTGCACCCGGTGTTGGACATCCATGTCATCCGCGAGCACGTCGAGCTCTGCCCTCGGCACGATCTCGACTTTCCGCTGCTCGACGGAGACGTCGTGCTCTTCGCCATCCTGATCTGCTGATCGCTCGAGGCCGAACGAATCAGAGCTCGGCGAGCGGAGCCGCGAGCTCGAACGCGTTCGTGAAGCCAGGTCGCGGCGGCTGCGTCGAGAGCTCCGCGCCCGCTGCGCGCGCCGCCACCGACGCCGCGAACAGCCCGAGCCCGCGGCTGTAGCGCCCGCCGGGGTGGCTCTTGCAGTCGAGCTGACCGCGCGCGGTGAACGCGCTCTCGACGAGCTCTGGCGCGAGCGGAGAGCCCGCGTCTTCGACGCTGAGCACGCCGGCATCCTTCCTCCGCTGAACTCGGATCTCGATCGCGGCCTCGCGCGCGCCGTGCTGGATCGCGTTCCGGACCAGGTTCACGAGCGCGCGCCGCATCATGTCGCGGTTCACCTGGATCAGCGTCGCCGCGGCGGCCGGCTCAGGGCTGACGCGGAGCTCCACGCGATAGCTGGTAGCGAGCGAGCGACACTGCTCCACCGCTTCCGTGACGATGTCCGTCAACGACAGCGGCACGCGCTCGAAGTGGCTCGCCGAATCGAGCGAGAGCCCGAGCAGCTCCAGGTTGTCGATGATGTGACCGAGCGACGCGCAGGACGAGACCACGTCATCGAGCGCCTCGTGGAGCTCGCCTCCATCTCCGCCGAACGCCGCCTGCAAGTACCCGGCGTTGCTATGCAGCGCCGAGAGCGGGTTCCTGAGATCGTGCGCCAGGAGCGCGAGGAGCTGAGAAACCAGGCTGGAGTCGTCGAGCTTCACTTCCGGGCATTATGGCACAACGCTCCCGACCCTTCCCGCGAGGAAGCGGCCAAGGCGTTCGTTCAGGAGCTCGCGCTGCTCGAGCGGAGCCACGTGCGAAGCCCCCCGCAAGAGCTCGAACTCCGCGCCGGGAATGGCTTCCGCCATCGCCCGCGAGACCTCCGGCGGAGTAAATGAATCGCGGTCACCAGCCACGACCAGGACCGGAACGCGAATCTCCGGCAAGAGATCCTCCGCCGAGTGCTCGCCCGCCTTGGAGAGCATCTTGAGGAACAGCTCGAAGTCGACGTGCAGGGCGTGATCGAAGTACGGCGCGATGTCCTCGACGCGCACGCGGCTCGTGTCCACGTCTCCCGTCATTTTTGCCACACGCAGCGCGAGGCCCGGAGGGACCCTCGACCAAAGGCCGCGCGCGAGCCGCCGGTGCGACGTGACGAACGCGATCAGGTTCGGGAGCACGTTCGCGAGCAGGTCCGTGCCCTTGAAAGTGAAGGTCACGCGACCGAAGCTGCCGCAAAGGAACACGAGCCCCGCGACGCGCTCGGGCCTCAAGCGGTAAGCCTCCAGGGCGACCTGCGTCCCGAAGGAGTGCCCGAAGAGGACGACCGGCGGATCACCCAGGCTGCGGCGAACGTCGTCGAGATCGCGCGCGTGATCGACCACGTCGATCCGCGCCGGGTCCATCGGCAAGCCGCTGCGACCGTGCCCTCGGTAATGAAAGTGAGCGACCGACAGCGAGCTCGCGAGGTCGTCCCACAAGTACTTATAGATGAACCCGTCGCAGACCAGGCCGTCGCAGAACACCGCCGTCAGGGGCGACGGTCCGGGACGCTGCACGACATAGAGCCGCGTGC
>JAEZYO010000945.1 GCA_023419055.1 Pseudomonadota bacterium
ATCGAAGATGACGGAAAGGCCCGGGCAGGCGGCGGTAGCCGCCGCGGTCGTCCCACCGAAGCAATGCCCCGCAGACACGGCAAGGTCCGGCCCTACGAGGAAGGACGTGCAAGTACTAGAACTTGCGGCGGTTTGGCCCGCCGGTTGCAACGCGCCTGGCCCGAATTTCTCGTTAGTACAGAGTCCCAGAAGTTTGGGAGTGACCATGCAGGTCCCGCTGGCGTCGCAGCTGTAGCCGCTATCCCGCAGGAGCAATCCGACGCTGTCCGCGAGCAATTGCTGCTCCGCGGTCGCGCCCAGGAACTCGACGCGGTCATCCGTCCCGTAGACGACCGTTTCCTCGATCTTACTGCTCGCCTCACCCACTTGATCGCCGCAGCCGGCGCACACCAATGCCATCAACACGGCCGGCGTATGAGCCTACACCTGTCCCATCCGCATGAGTACCTCCTTGCCCTGTCCAAAGGCGCTTCTATCAAAGCTCCACAGAAAGCGTCCACTCTTCGTTGGGCCCTTTCACGAGTGACATCGAAGGTTTCAGGCGCGGCCAAGCGACCGAGCGTCGGCGAACGCAGCCCTTGCTACACTCCGGCGGATGCTGCGCTTCTGGAGACGCCTGTCTCGAGCCGAAGTCCTGCGCGAGGAGTTTCCGCCGGCCTTTCGCGAGATCATTCGCGAGCACGCGCCGCTCGCGCGCTACCTGGGTGACGCCGATCGCGAGAAGCTCGAGGCGCTCGTGCGCGTGTTCCTCTCGGAGAAGTCCTTCGAGGGCGCGGGCGGCCTCGAGCTCACCGACGAAATGCGCGTCGCGATCGCGGCCCGCGCTTGTCTGCTCGTGCTCCGGCGCGTCGAGCTCGACGGGCCGCTCTACCCCGACCTCGATGTCATCATCGTCTATCCGAGCACGTACCGGGTCCGGCAGGAGCAGCGCGACGGACACGTCGTCTTGGAAGGGGAGCAGCTGCGGCTCGGGGAATCGTGGCAGCGCGGCGTGGTGGTGCTCACTTGGGACTCCGTCGAGCGCGGCGGCAAGAACCCGAACGACGGGCACGACGTGGTCCTGCACGAGTTCGCGCACCAGCTCGACGCCGAGGACGGCGGGATGGACGGCGCGCCCGATCTCGGCACCAGCGAGCGCTATCGAGCCTGGGCGAGGGTGCTCGGTGAGGAGTACGCCGAGCTCCGATCACGCGTCGAACGACATCGCACGACCAGCATCGACGCCTACGGCGCCCAGAGCCCGCCCGAGTTCTTCGCGGTGGTGACCGAAGCGTTTTTCGAGAAGCCGCTCACCTTGGCGAAGCGCCACCCCGAGCTCTACGCCGTGCTCAAAGACTACTTCGAGATCGATCCCGCCGAGCTCGTCTCGAAACCGATATGAGCTCGCGGTTCCTCTTCGGCGTCGTTCTCTCCGCGTCGCTCCTTTCGCCCCTGCTCGCCCGCGCTCAGCTTCCACCCATCGCAGAGGGGACTCTGCAGTACCTCCCCGCCTCGGAGGTTCCCGACAGCGGTGGCCTCTCCGCTCAGGTCGCGAGCTACGACGCGGCATTGAACGTGCCCTTGGCGCTGGGCGACGGCGACTTTCTGATTCCCGGGCTCCAGTATCACATCGACAGCGTCAGCTACTCGAACGAGCCTGCCGGGTTCACGGCGCTGAACGCCTTCCACTCCGTGGACGTTCCGGTGCTCTACGTGCACCTCCTTCCCGATGGGTGGGCCCTGTCGCTCAGGGTGTGGCCCGGCCTCGCCGGTGATTTCGACGCCTTGGACTCGGGGCTCTTCCACGTCGGAGCTCTCGCGATGGGGACCTGGGCGCCTCGAAAGGACCTCGTGCTCGGGGCGGGCGGGGTCGCAAGCTACGCTTTCGGCGAGCTCTTGCCGTTACCCGTCGTCTACGTCGACTGGAAGCCGAAGCCCTGGTTTCGGCTGGAGACCAGCTTGCCCTTCTTCGCGAGCGCGCTCTTCACGCCGGGTGAACGCTGGGAGTTCGGGCTGCAGGGCGACGTCAACGGCAATGAGTACGCGATCCGCCGGGGCGACGTCCGCGAGCGTTACCCCTGCAAGGCGAATCCAATCGACGATCCGTCGACGGTCGAGGACGAGCTTCTCGCCGATCCGGAAAATTGTCTGGATCACCTGGCGTACTCGGTCGTCGCAGCCGGGCTCGTCGCGCGCTTCCGGGTCGTGTCGACGCTCTGGCTGGGAGGGTTCCTGGGTCGAACGTTGTACCGCCGCTACGATCTGAAGAACGCCGAGGGCGACGCCATTCTCGGTGGCCAGGTCGAGCTACCGAACGAGCTCGCGGTGCGCGTGGGGCTCGTGATGCGCATTCCCATGGCGGACGATCCGGCGCGGCCTTCCGACTAAACAGGGCCGCGCTGCTCGAAGTCGACGCGCAAGAGACCGGCGTGTCCCCCCGCGAGCGTATCGGCGGAGCCGAGCGTGGCATCCGCGGGTGCGTCTCGGTGCGTGCGCAGCGGTCGCCGGTGCTCTCGCCACCACGCGGAAGCTCTGTCCGCGCTCCAGGCACGCGCCGCCGCGCAGGCGAGGAGCGCTTCTCGAAGCTCGGAGGCGTTCGCGTAGCGAGCTTCTGGGCGCTTCTCGAGGCAGCGCAGGATCACGGCGTCGAGCTCCGTGGGCGCTGTGCCCTTGCGCTGCGACGGCGCGACCGGGGTCTCGTGGAGGTGCGCCATGCACACTTCCACTACGGTCTTGCCCGTGAACAGCGACTCCCCGCAGAGCAGGAAATAGGCGACCGCCCCGAGTGAGTAGAGGTCACTGCGACCGTCGAGCGACTCGGGCACGGTGATGCTCTCCGGTGACATGTAGAGCGGAGTGCCCGTGAGCGCTCGATCTTGCGTGAGCCGCGCCGCCTCCGGCGCGTTCAGGTCTCGGACCAGACCGAAGTCGACGATTTTGGCCACGTCGCTCTCGTGACCACGTTCGCAGAGCAAGATGTTGCTCGGCTTCACGTCGCGGTGAATCAGCCCGAGCCCGTGCGCTTCGGCGAGCGCGCGGCAAACCTGCTCGAGGATCCAGATCACGCGTCCCGGGTTCATCGGCCCGGCGTAGGCGACGACTTGCTCGAGGTCCGCCCCGTCGAGGTGCTCCATGGCATAGTAAAAGACGCCTTCCGGCGTCCTACCGTAGTCGAAGACGGCGACCGTGTTCGGGTGCGTGAGCTGCGCGGTCAGCTTCACCTCGCGCTCGAAGCGCGCGAGGTTCCTTTCACCGACGCGGCTCGGGTGCAGGAGCTTGACCGCCGTGTCGCGCCGCAGGAGCGCGTGCGTCGCGCGATACACCACGCCCATCCCGCCCTCGCCGAGCTTCTCGCGCAAGACGTACTGACCGACGCGAGCGATCTGCCGAACCTGCCTCCTCAACCCGTAGATCACCTGCGACGTCAACGTGGCGAGGAAGACCGTGAGGGCAAGGTTTCGCCCGACGACGTAGCCGTGGTTGAGCCAGTCCCCCGGTGTGACGGTGCGCTCGAGCTCGGTGATGCGCCACGAGGTCGCGAGCACGGCGCCGGGGGCGAGCGCGATCAGGCAAATCACGAGCGTGCGGAGTCCCGTGCTCGGGAGCAGCACTGCGCGCGCGAGCAGCACGTAGGTCACCGAGAGCTGTAGCGAGATGGACGCTTCTGCGCGCGGCCTCACCTCGCTGAGGAGCGCCGAGATCACCCAGCACGTCATCGCCGTCGCGGCACCGTCGAGGAGCCGGAGCTCGCGCAGGCTGCGCCGGCCCCGCCGGCAGCGCAAAAGGAACGCAGCGTTGGAAATGGCGATGGCGAGGTTCGCGAGCGGGACCGCCATCGGGTCGGGGAGCTGGCGCTCGAGCAGCGCCTCGGCGAGATCACCCGCCGAGTAGAAGAGCGCGACCCCGGAGAAGATCCCGAATACGAGCGCGAGGCGCTTCTGGAGCAACTCACGGCTCTCGTCGTCGGCGCCGTCTGCAGGCGTCGCCGTCATCGGAACGAACGGATCCTCGAGAGTCTGGCTCATGCGCGATGGAAGGTTCGACCTTGGTCGCGGCGAGGCTGACAAAGTCCCGGGCCCGCGTCCACGTCACCCGGGAAATCAGCTGGATTGCGCGCCGGAACTCGCGCTTCAGTGCCGTCGCCGGGCGCTTCACGGAGTCGCCTGTGTGCTCGTGTGTGTGCGCGCCCGTGTCGTAAATCGCTCGCTTCGTAGCCACCTCTTCAGGAGCGATGTCTCGGAGGCGCTCTCTTGCAATCTCAATTTTATGCGGAGCGACGATGTCACTCTCGAGAGCGGCTTCTCTCATCCGGCTCTCTTGAAGTCGTCGGTGAACGAGGATAGCGTCAGAATGACTCACCTCAACGTGAGCCTGATTTTGAACGCGATACAGCCCTGGACTTGGCTCTTGACGGCGATCACGGCGCTTGCGTTGCTGGTCCTCCTCGTGCGCGCTCTCTCTCCGCGTGCGGCGAAGTCGGGCGCGGCGCGCCCTTCCACGCCACGGGCGAAGTCGAGCGCGGCACGCTCCGCGCCACAGGGCAAGTCGAGCGCGGCTCGGCCTGCGGCGCCGCCGCCCAGGTCGGAGTTCGGCTCCGCTCCCTCCATCCGGGTCGTCGAAGAGAGTGAGGATCTCGACTTTACCTTGGTGCGGACCTCTCCGGTGCTCGCTCAGATCGCGAAGGAAGCGGCCGGGCGCGCCGCGGCAGCGAAGAACGTGCCGAGCATCCCGCCTCCGCCCGACGACGACGACGTGGAGCTCGAGATCGGGCGCGAGCCGTCGCGCGTCGAGATCATGTACGAGGACGAGGAGGCCGCCGTCGATGAAGCGACTTCGCCCGTCGCGCGCATCCTGGTGAGCGCCTACGGCGACAGCGATCAGGGGCGTCGCAGGAAGCAGAACGAGGACAATCTCCTGATCTCGGAGGCGCACTCCCTGTTCGTCGTGGCCGACGGAATGGGCGGCTACGCGGGCGGCGAGGTCGCGAGCGCGCTCGCGATCGACGCTATCCAGCAGGCCTTCGACCAGAACGATTTTCGCGCGGAGCTCACCTCGGACAAACGCTTGCCCCGCCGGGCGCACGAGCTCGCGTGCGCCATGCAAATGGCGAACGACGTGGTCGTCGAGAGGGCTCGCGCCGAGCCCAGGCTCGCGGACATGGGGACGACCACGGTGGCCGCGCGCTTCTCGGCCCGCAAGGAGCGGGTCTACATCGGCCACCTCGGCGACAGCCGCTGCTATCGCCTCCGGGGTGAGCAGCTGCGGCAGCTCACCAGCGATCACACGCTCGCTTCGCTCGGAGCGAAGGGCGCGAAGGCGAACGAGCTCGTGCGAGCGCTCGGGATCGGCACCCAGCTCGAGATCGACCTGATCGTGGACAAGCCCCGCGACGGCGACATCTACCTCTTGTGCTCGGACGGGCTGACCAAGATGGTGCCCGACGAGGACATCCGCGCCACGCTGCTCAAGGACGAGGACCTCGAGTCGTCGGTGTACACGCTCATCGAACAAGCCAACGACCGCGGAGGCAAGGACAACGTCACCGTCATCCTCGTGAAGGTCGTGGAGCGAATGAACGCGTCCGTGATCCATCGCTGAGGTTCGTTCGGCAAGGCCCGAACCTCGATCTCTCTCGTGGTAGGTTCCCGCCCGGATGTCGCAAGTGTCGGATCCGGCGCAGATCCCGCCCTCCGAGGACGCGCGCGCGTGGAGCGCGCTCTCCGTGCCGGGGTATCGCGCCTACCTCGCGACCTTCATGCTCACCATGATGGCCGACAACGTCGAGCACGTCGTGAGCTACTGGGTCATGCACCAGAAGTTCCACTCCGCGGCGCTCGGCGGCTTCGCGGTGGTATCGCACTGGCTACCGTACCTCGTGCTTTCCATGGGCGTAGGCGCGCTGAACGATCGCTTCGACTCGCGGCGCCTGATTCAGATCGGCGCCGGGCTGTTCGCCCTGGTCTCGGTAGGCTGGGGCTACTTCTTCTTCACGGACACGCTCGAGATGTGGCACGCCATGGTGCTCCTCGTGTTGCACGGCGTCGCCGGCGTGTTCTGGAGCACCTCGAGCCAGATGCTGCTCTACGACATCGTGGGGCCGGAGCGCTTGCAGAGCGCGGTGCGCCTGAACGCGACGGCGCGCTACCTCGGGGTGCTGGTCGGCCCGGGAGTGGGGAGCCTCATCATGCTCACGCTCGGCCCGACGCGCGGCATCTTCCTGAACGCGGCTTTCTACCTTCCGTTGCTGCTCTGGCTGATCGCGGCGCCGTACGGCCGTCACTTTCGCGGCGGAGCTCAGCGTCCGAAGCGAGCCGTGCGCGGGCTGCTCGACGTTTTCGAGACCATCCGTGAGGTGCGGCTCATCCCGGCGCTCGCTGCGATGGTGTGGCTCGCCGGGGCGGCGTCCTTCTTCGTCGGCAACAGCTACCACGCGCAAATGCCCGGGTTCGCGCAGGAGCTCGGGCACGGTGATCCCGGCATTGCCTACACGTCGCTGCTCGCGGCAGATGCGGCCGGAGCGCTGCTCGGCGGCTTCTTGCTCGAGAGCAGGAGCCGACTCTTGCGACTCGAGCCGAGCGTCGCGCTCAAGCTCGCGATCGGGTGGGCGGCGTCGCTCCTCGGCTTCGCGCTGGTGCGTTCGTACTTCTTGGCGCTCCCGCTCCTGTTCATCGCCGGCTTCTTCGAGCTGTCCTTCAGCAGCATGGCGCAGACCATCGTGCAGCTGAAGGCGCCGGATGAACTTCGCGGTCGCGTGCTCGGAGTGTTCGGCATGGCGTCAGCGGGCCTCCGCACCTTCAGCGGCATCACGGTGGGGCTCGCGGGCAGCGTGCTCGACATTCACACGTCGCTCGCCCTGGCGTGCGCCGCGTTCCTCGCCGTATCGGCGCTGCTGCTCCTGCGAACGCGCGTCCCTGCTGCGATTTGAAGCGGCGGGCGGTCGCCGCCTCGCTTTACCTGTCGCGCTTCTCCCTCTAGAGTCCGCGCTGGATGGGCACTGATTCTCAGCGGCCCGCGTCGGGTCGCGCGGCGCTCATGGCCTTCATCTCACGAGAGCGCTGGGGGCTGCTCGTCGCTGCGCTGTTCCTTGCCGGGGGAGCCATAGCGTACGCGACCACTCCCGCAGCGTGGCGACCGGGCTCCGACGGATACTACTCGTACCTCTACGCCCGCTCGCTCGCGTTCGACGGCGACATCGACTTTACGAACGACTATCGCACGTGCGGCGATCCGTTCGGGCTCGGAGTCGATCGCGGCACGGGGCACCCCGACAACATCTTCTACGTCGGTCCGGCGTTGCTCTGGACGCCGGTGCTCCTGGTGATGCGACTCATCGGTCTTTCGGGAAACGGCTGTGGGCTTCCCTGGACGCTCATTTGCCTCGGCTTGACCACGCTCGTCGGTGCGGCGGCTTCGCTCTTCACCTACGCGTTCCTGTCGGCGTTCTTTTCCAGAGGTCTGGCCGCCCTGGCCGTGGCGCTCACGCTGTTCGGAGGTCCGGCGCTGCTCTTCGCCGGCGCGCTCCCGAGCTACGGCCACCTTTACGAGCTCGCCTTCAGCAGCCTGTTCGGCCTCGCTTGCGTGAGGAGCATCGGCTCACCGTCTCATCGATGGTTCGTCTGCTTGGCGCTCACGCTGGCGGCCCTGATACTGCAGCGCGCGAGCAACCTGAGTTTCGTCTTGTTGCCCGTCGTTCTGGCCTCGTCTCGCGGGGAGAGTCAGCGCTTTCGTCTCATGGCGGCGACGGCTGGAGGGCTCCTGCTCGGAGCCGGCCCGGTGCTGCTGATCAACGCTTACCTCTACGATTCGTTCTTCACCTTCTCGCATGGGCCCTACTTCCTGAACCTCGAGCACGCTCATCCTTGGCTGACGCTCTTCGACGCCGAGGAGGGAGTGTTCCTCTACTGGCCCGCGGTCTGGCCATCGCTGTTCGGTCTCTTCTTCGTTCGAGAGCCAAAGCTCCGGTTGTTTGCGCGAGCCCTGGGCGCGATCGCCTTGATCCTGTTGCTCATCAATTCCTCTGCCATCGACTGGGCCCCCGCTCGCCGCTTCTTGAGCCTCGCGCCGTTCTTCGCGCTGGGGATCGCCGCTCTGCTCGCTCGCATCACCGACAAGCTCGGTAAGCCTGACGGGCCGTACGGCGTGCTCGCGGCGGGTGCGATCGTGCTTCCCCTGTGGTCCTGGTCACTCGGTTTCACCTGGGGCGCGAGCCGGGGCTACGTCGAGCTCGGCAAGCCACAGACCCAGGCATCGCTCTACGGCGGCGGGATCACGGCGTTCTGGATGCTCCTGGATCGGACGGTAGGTACCGTTCCCATCTTGCCCGCCGAGCTCTGGACGGCTGCACGCTACGGGGTCGATCACCGCGCCTTCGGGGACGCCGCCTTCCCCCGCTGGTACGTGCGAGATTTTCGGACTCTCGAGTGGCAGGGACGCCGAATCGATCTGGACGTGCTGACGCAGCAGCGACTGACCGAGGGGTTATCTCCCGCTACAAGCCGCGGGGCCATGAGAATGAAGGCGACGACGGCGCGCGCGATCTTCGCCACCCAGTGGCCATTCGTGACGCACCTCCTCTTGGGCGCCGAGTCGGCGGCTCCGACTCGGGTGCGTGTCGGGTCGGCCCACCGCGGCGACACTTGGTGGTCGGAGTGGAAAGCGCTGAGCGGCAAGCAGCAGCTCGTTTTCAACGTCCAGGCGGCAGAGCTGAGCTCCGGGATCCAGGAGCTCTTGATTCAAGAAGAAGGCAAGACGCCCACGGTCACGCTCCGTTCTCTCGAGCTCGACGACCGGGCTGAGCGGCACGCGATCGCTCCTGAGCGTGCGCTCCAAGAGCGTTAGCTACCGCCTTCCAACCTGGCGACGAGCTTTCGCGGTGCCACGAACACGTAAGCGTCACGCACGAGCGCGGCGACGTGCTTCCAGTCCGGCTTGGTGTCGAGCACGACGCCGACCCAACCCTTCGACCCCACGTACGGCGGGCGGAAGTAACGCTCCGAGTCTTGCTCGAGCAAGCGCTCCTGCACTCCGTGCCGCTGCGGGAGCCACACCGAGAGGTGCGGCGCACCATGGTGATGGTCGTCCAGCATCGCGAACACCTTGCCCCGACCGGCGAACCACGTGGGCTCGCCGTGGGATGCGCGCTCGTTTGCTTCCGGCAGTGCGAGGCAGATCTTTCTCAGGCGCTCGATGGAGGCTTCATCACCCTTCGAGCCATGCGGCTTCATGGTCGACTTGTCTCCCAGGATGGTCCGGGGACTTTACCTGAACGGATGTTTAGTTCATAGTCCTTTCTGGTTTCGGCCATGGCCCTCGCGGCGCCGCGCATCTGCTGCCTCGACCTCGATACGTTCTTCGTGTCGGTCGAGCGGCTCCTCGATCCGCGGCTCATCGGTAAGCCCGTGGTCGTGGGAGGGCTCCCGGGCCAGCGAGGGGTCGTGACCGCGGCCAGCTACGAGGTGCGCGCGCTCGGCGTGCGCTCGGGCATGTCGCTCACGAAGGCGGTCGAGCTTGCGCCGCATGCCATCTACTTGCCGACGCGTCACGGCGTGTACGGCGACTATTCCGCCCGGGTGAGGCGCATCGCCGAGGGTTACACGCCGGTGTCCCAGGTCGCCAGCATCGACGAGATGTTCCTCGACTTCTCCGGCTGCGAGAGCCTCTACTTCGCTCCGGTGGACTCGGGGCCCGACGCGACGATCGAGCGCGTGGTTCGGAAGCTCACGGACGAGATTCAGGCCGAGGTGGGCTTGCCGTCGAGCGCCGGGATCGCCACCAGCCGCTCCGTCGCCAAAGTCGCGAGTGGTCTCGCCAAGCCGCGCGGCGTGCTGATGGTCCCCGCGGGAGGTGAGCGTGCCTTTCTCGGTCCCTTACCCGTCAGGAAGTTTCCGGGCATCGGCCCAGTGGCGGAGCAGAAGCTCCTCGCGCTCGGGCTCACCACGCTAGCTGATGTGGAGGCAGCTCCGCTCCCCTTGTTGAAGCGCGTCTTCGGCGCCTGGGCGGAGTCGGTCGTGCGCGGCTGCCGCGGCCTCGGAGCGCACGAGCTCGGGCGTGAACGCCCTGCCTTTCAGGAGCACGATCCATCCGGCAGCGCCGTGGGTACGATCTCGAACGAACGCACCTTTCGCGAGGACGTGCGCGATCCGGCCTGCATCGATGCCATGCTCTGCGCGCTCTGCGAGCGGGTGTGCTTTCGAGCCAGAAAGCGCGGGGTCAAGGCGCGAACCGTCTCGCTCAAGCTGCGTTACGCGGACTTTCAGACGCTCCAGCGCTCGCGCACCATCACGCCCACTTGTTCGGAGCTCGAGCTGTACCCGGTGATCCGTGATCTCTTCGATCAGGCTCGCACTCGTCGCACCGCCATTCGTCTGCTCGGTATCTGTCTCTCGAACTTGCGCCCCGTCGGGCAGCAGCTCTCTCTGTTCGATCACACGGAGCCGCTGCACCGGGCGGTGGACGGAGTACGCGCGCGCTTCGGGTACGACGCCCTGCGCATCGCGCTCGCCGACACTCAGCGCGACGAGTGACAGCGATGGGCGAGCTCGCACGTCGAGTCGACTCGTTGCTCGCCTACTCGGCCAGCATGGTACCCGAGCCGCCCATCTCCTTCGGAAGGTCCTGTTGCTTCGGCAAACCATCGTGGAGATGCAGCACCGTCTCGCCGTAGTTGACGTGCAGGGCCGGAGAGAACGGTAGCTCGGGGAGCACGGCGGCGTAGACGTCGGTCACCCCCCAGGTTGGGTGCTCCGTGAAGAGGTGGCCGCCGCAAACCTTGCACCACTTGCGGACGCTCTGCTCGCTCTTCTGGAACTGACCAACCTGATCCGCGCCGCGGGTCACCCTGACCGCCTCCGGCGACCAGAGCGTGAAGGCGTTGACCGGACCCGCCGACCACTCGCGACACGAGCTGCAGTGGCAGTAGCCCATGGCCTCGGGCTCTCCGACCGCCTTGAGCTCCACGGCACCGCAGAAGCAATGACCCGTGAATTCCTTCTGTTCCGACATGGCATCCCACTCCTTGTTCGGAGGCTCTCCCCGCCTCGTCTCGACAATCTGAGGATCGGTCAGCGCCTTGGAAAGGCGTTTGCCCTCGCCGCGAGCGGGAGTTCTATTGCGACTTCAACGCAAGGCCGGGCCGGAGCGGGTCGACTTCATTTTTTGGTGACCCGATTCGCGCGGGATGGGTACTGGTGAGAGCGCCCCGGTTCCATGCCCTCGTTGCCTGAATACCCCCGCGAAACGGCTCCTCGGCCCGAGGTCGCGCGATGAGCGGCCGCCGAGCCGAGGCGGCTCCCCTGCGGCTGGTCACACCGGAGCTCACTCGGGCAGCCCAGGACCGGCACGACGAGCTCGCCGATCTTGCTGGTGCGGCGGCGTTGGGCGAGCCGGGCGCGGTCCGCACGTTCCTCGTCATGGTGCTGCCGCACGCCTTCAAGGTCGTGCGGCGCGTCCTCGGCACGCGTCACCCGGACGTCGAGGACACCGTGCAGGAGAGCGCTTCCAACATCCTGAAGGCGCTGCCGCGCTACCGCGGGGACGCCTCGGTGCTCCACTTCGTGTGTCGGGTCGCGGTGCTCACGGCCATGAACGTGCGGCGCCGTCACTCGGCGCACAAGCGCGCCTTCTTGCGGGACGACGACGCCTCGCTCGAAGCGCTCCCGAGCTTGCGAGGCGCTCCCGACGCGGAGCTCGTCGCACGCGAGAGCGCGGAGGCGGTGCGCGAGCTCCTCGATACGCTGCCTCTCGAGCAGGCGGAGGTGCTCGCGCTGCACTGCGTGCTCGGCTACACCATCCCGGAGATCGCCGCGACCTCGAGCATCCCGGCGGAGACGGTGCGCAGCCGGCTTCGGCTCTCGAAGCAGGCGTTGCGCGATCGTGCGCTCCACGACCCGAGGCTTCTCGAGCTCGTCAAGGAGTCGCGATGAGCGACGAGCTCGACACGGTGGAGGAACGCTTGCTGCGCGCGGCGACGCGCGGTTTCGAGCTCGAGTCTTCGGTCGAGGTCGATGACGCGGCTCGCATCGATCGCCTGGCTCGGCAGTTCGAGAAGCGAGGGCGCCGCGCCGCGAGACCGCCGATTCGTCGAGTCGCACTGGGGGTTGCGGCGGCCCTCCTGCTCGTCGGCACGGTCGTGGGGGCCATCCAGCTCACGGTCGGTTTCTCACCGTCAGCCTCCCCCGCCGCGCCGTCCCACGCGCCCCCACGTGAAGCTCCTCCGCCGCCGGTCATGGCGCCTCGCGCGACTCCACGGGCGGTCCCGGCGGCGTCAGCAGCGCCTTCGCCGACCCCGTCCGCGAGCGCGCCTGCGCGGGCCGCGTGGAGAGCGGTTGCGCCCGAGGTTCGCGCCCCGGAGCTGCCGTTCGAGCCGGCAGCGAGCGAAGTCCCGCCTCCTCCTGCACCTCCGCCGGTGAGCGCTATCGAGCTCTTCTCTGCCGCAAACAAGGCCCGCAGCCGCGGCGATGCGACGAGCGCCCTCGCGCTCTACGCGCGCCTGCAGTCGGAGTACCCCTCGGCGCCCGAGGCGCTCGCCGCCAGGATCTCGATCGGCATGCTCGAGCTGCAGCGCGGCCGAGCGAGCGCCGCCCTGACTCAGTTCAGGGCTTACCGTGACGCGCAAGCTCGCTCGCTGCGGGCCGAAGCGCTGTGGGGCGAAGCGGAGGCCCTGCGCGCGCTCGGGCGGAGCGGGGAAGAGCGCGCCGTGCTCGAGCGCCTGTTGCTCGACCACCCCGCGTCGGCCTACGCTCCGGCGGCACGAAAGCGCCTCGGGAGAGACTGAGTTTCATGCCGGTGAGTTCGCGCGGGCTCCTTCGCTGCGCCCTGGCTCTCTCGCTCGTTGCGGTCGCGATCGCAACGCCGAGCGCTGCGCGCGCCGAACCGGCAGCGGGCGCGATCCAGGATTTGCCTCCAGCCGTTCACCTGACCGTCGTCGGCGACGCACCCATGAGCCTCGATGAGCGACTGGTGAGCTGGTTCCCGGCCGATTCGGTCTTCACCAGCGTCACTCGGCAGCACGCGCTCGACCCCGCGGAGGTGCTGCAGCCGTCGCGGAGCGCGCGGGTGGGCGTGTGGATCGTCGTGCGAGAGCCTGGCGCTCGACTCTTCTTCAGCGTGGAGCGGGCGCCCGGGTCCGCTCCTCGCTACCTGACGAGCGACCTCGAGCTCGAGCAGGGCCTCGACGAGGTCGGCCTGGAACAGCTCGCTCAGGTCGTCTACCTCTCGAGCCTCGCGCTCTGGAACGGACAGGCCGAGAGCGAGCGCCGAGAGGTCGAGCGCGCGCTCGAGCTCGGCGCCCTCGCGGAGCCGGCTCCGCGGGCGCCACCTCCGTACGTCCCGCCGCCGGTTCCCGCGCCTTCTGCTGCCGAGTCAGCGCCCAGCGCCGCAACGAAGAGCGCCGGTTCCTGGCGGGTTCACAGCGGATTCGGGTACTCGGTGCGCGGGCGCGGCGACGAAGGGCTCGCGCATGGTCCGGGTGCCCTCTTCGGCTACCTGCGCTCGAACGAGCGCGGCAGCCTGGGCGCGCTCGCCCGCGCGGATCTCTTCATCCCCGCGAGGCCCGAGAATCGCGACGTCGAGCTCGACGTGCGCGGCTATTCACTCAGAGTAGGCGCGCTCTATTCGCCCTCACTCACGCGCTCGCTCTTCTTGCGTGTCGAGCTCGGCGCGGGGCTCGATCTGATTCGCTACTCCACCTACGCCGTCGGCGACCCCGAGCTCCGGAGCGAGACTGGAGACATCGACGTGCGCCCCCTTGTCCACGCGAGCGCTGGCGCGGAGCTTCGCGCTGGCGAATGGCGCTTCGGCTTGTCGGGGCTGCTCGCGATCCAGCTCTTGCAGACGCGCTATGACGTGGCGGAGCTCGCCGGCCACTCGGCATTGATCGAGCCCTGGACCCTCCAACCCGGCGTCGCCGTCGACGTCACCTATTGAGTGGATGATCCTTTGACCCGATCCTCACGTCACGAACACTGGGTGAGCATGCGGATCACGCCACGACTCTTCGCTTATTCGGCCTGGCTCTCGGCAGCGTTCTCGCTCGCGTGCGAGAACGACAACACCGTCGCGAGCGCGCGCCCGCACGAGAACTCGGGCGGCAGCGCCGGGAGCGGCTCCGGGGGGAGCTCGGGCGGGTCAGGTAGCTCTGCATCCGGCGGAACCAGCGGCGCCGAAGATCCGAGCTGCGTCGACGGCATCGAGAACGGCGATGAAGAGGACGTCGACTGCGGCGGCTCTTGCGGGCCCTGCTCCTGCTACGAGGAAGTCGGCGAGCACCTCGCTCGCTGCTCCGGTGAGTGCGTCGATCTCGACCAGGATCCGAACCACTGCGGCAGCTGCGGCGTGAGCTGCGAAGCCGGGACCCAGGGTTGCGTGAGCGGCGAGTGCGTCGAATGCAGCGGCACGCTGGGCCCGGAGCGATTTACGGAGAGCCTGGCCCCGTACACGCTCGGCATGAAGGTCCAGGTGGTCGACATCGACGGCGACTCGCAGAACGATCTGCTCTATTGCACCAGCACCGACGCGCCAACCTATTCGGTGCGGGTCAAGCTGGGCGACGGCAAGGGTGGGTTCTCCGAGGAGCGCGAGCTCGTGGCCGGTCGAAACGCCGAGGTTTTCGATCTGAACGGGGACCAGCGCGACGACATCGCCTTCATCGATGAAGACGGAGCGCTCGCCATCCTGTACGGCGAAGGACAGGGCGAGTTCACGGTGTCCGAGCCCCTGAGCGTCGGAGAGGGAGCGAACTCGCTCGCCATCGCGGACCTGAACCACGACCAACGCCCCGATATCGCGGTCGTCAACTACGACAGTAAGGACGTGAGCATCCTGCTCGCCGCGCCGGAAGCGGGCTTTTTGCCCGAGAAGCGCGTCGCGATCGAGCTCGCGGGAGGTCGCGTGCAAGCGCGAGACCTGAACCGAGACGGGCACGTCGACCTCGTCGTCGGCTGGGACGGGTTCCTCCAGAGCTTGTTCGGTGACGGAGAAGGCGGCTTTTCACTGGGACTCCTCGACGATCAAGTGCCGGTGCAGGACTTCACCCTGGCGGACCTCGACGGCAATGCCTGGCCGGATCTCGTCGTCGCGCTCGAGCGCAGCGTGAGCGACGACCCCTGGGTGCTCGGTAAAGTGGGCGTCTTGCTCGACTACAGCGGCCTCATTACGGCCGGCATGACGTATCACGTCGCCGGAGACGGACGGCAGCTCGCGATCGCAGACGTGAACGGCGACGGTCACCCCGACATCGGCGCGCTGAACATGCGCACGTCCGCCGTCGACGTCTTGATCGGGCGTGGAGACGGGACCCTGGATGCTCCACGCAGCTATGGCAGCAAACGCTTTCCGTTGGGCCTCGCCTTCGGCGATCTCGACCAAGACGCCATGCCGGATCTGGCCACGGTCGGCAACGAGGTCGAGGTCATCCTCAACGACGACGGCCGCTTCGGGCATCGTGTCTATCCGACACTCAACAGTGCCAGGAGCTTGTTCATGGGCGATGTCACCGGCGACGGCGTGCTCGACGCGCTCGTCACCAACACTTGGGGAGGCAACCTCGTCATCCACGAGGGCGTTCCCGGCGGCTTCCTGCGCGATCCAGTCCGCATCACCCACGACCCGGACAACACCGGCGGCTACGGCCCTCCCGTCGCCCTCGCCGACTTCGACGGCGACGGGGTGCTCGACATCGCCCTCGCGCGCGAAGGCGTCTCTTTCTACGGCCGCAACGCCGAAGGCGGCTTCGAGTGGCGAAACACCATCAGCTGGCCTGGTTACATCACGTCACTCGTCACGGGCGATCTCGACGCCGACGGCCAACCGGATCTCGTCGCCACCGAAGGCTACACCGACACCCTCCGTGTCCGCCTCGGCAAACCCAACACCGAATTCGGCACGGCCACCACCTACACCACCGGCGACTGGCCGAACGACGCCGTCATCATGGACGTCAACCGTGACTCCGTCCTCGACGTCGTCGTCGCCAGCTTCTCCGCGAGCGAGCACGGCACCCTCGACGTCTTCATCGGTGACGGCAAAGGCGGCCTTACCCCTCGACCGCGCATCGACATCGATTCACACCCGCTGCGCCTCGCTCCCGCCGATCTCGATCGAGACGGCCAGCTCGACCTCATCGTCCGCTTTCGCGGCGGTTTTCACGTCCTGCGCGGCGACGGTGACGGCGGCTTCGCTCTCCTCTCCACCCAAGAGGACGGCTCGCTCAGCCTGAACGAGTATGCTCACTCCCTGGTGGCTATCGAGGACTTCAGTGGCGACGGCCTCGTGGACGTCGCCGTCACGATCCCCGACGAAGCGCGCATCGCCCTCTTTCGTGGCACCGGTGACGGAGGCCTGCTCGAGCCTCACCACTACCCGGTGGCACCGTCCGGCGCGATCGTGGCCGCCGATCTCGACGAGGACGGGCGCCCCGATCTCGCCGCGCTGGGCGGCGATCGAGTGGCGATCATCCTGAATCGGGCGCGTTGTGAGTAGCAGATCGAGTCGCACG
>JAEZYO010000980.1 GCA_023419055.1 Pseudomonadota bacterium
CGCCGCGTCGAGCTCGTCGGCCGTGCTCTGCTGGAACTGCTTGATGCGCACGTAACCGATGCCGGGGAGCAGCGGCCGTGACTCGATCGATTTGACCTGGATCTCCTCGCGAGTGAGCTCGAACGGCCGGGAGCCGGACCAGCCGTCGGGCCCGTCGCGGCCGACCCAGATGGTCACCTTGGTGCCGGGCTTGCCGCGCAGCCGGTTGACGGCGTCGTCGAGCGGCATGTTGAGCGTCGACTCGTTGTTGATCTTGGTGATGCGATCGAAGCGCTTGAGCCCGGAGCGCCCCGCGGGCGTGCCCGGCATGGGGCGCATGATCGTGAGCATCTGATCCCGGATCGAGATCACGATGCCGAGCCCGCCGAAATGACCCGACGTCGAGAGGTTCATCTCTCGGTAGGCGTCGGGGCTGAGGAACACGCTGTGAGGATCCAGCGTGCGGAGCATCCCGTTACAAGCCGCGTACTCGACGTCTCGGAGATCGAGATCCTTGTCCTTGAGGTTCGCCTGTAAGAAAGCGAACACCTCGCGCAAGCGCGCGGCCACGTCCCACGGCCCCTGCACGTTGTCGACGCGGAACTCCTTCGACTCGGTGTCGACCTGGACCTTGACGGTGTTCGACTTCTCCTGGTGTTGAACGATCACCTGCGCCACCTCGCGCTGGATCTGGTTCAACGCGGAGAGGAACATCGTGCGCGGCTTGACGCGCGAGGGGTCGACGTACTTGCCGCGAATGATGTCGAGCGTCGCCTTGACGGCGTTCAGCTGAGTGAGGTCGTACGGCGCCTTCGGTTGGCCAGGCGTGGCGACGGCCTGCGCGGGAGCGAGCCCGCGCCAGAGTCCACCGCTGCCGAAATGCACCGCGAAGAACGAAGCCAACCCGAAGACGACGAGCAGCACGACTACTCGACCGAGCCGTTCCAGGAGTCGCATGAGGAGAGCAGTATAGCGCGGGGGAGGCCCCGGCTATTCCGACTTAGTGCCGGCAGCCTTGCCTTCGGCCGCGGATTCCCGCACGTCCGCGCCGCTCTGCTCGTCTTTTTTGATCGAGTAGCGGACCAGCGCTCGGAGGGCCCGATTGCGCTCGACGTTGCCGAGCACCATCTTCAAATCCTCATAAACCGAGGGGTCGACGAGCAGCGCGCCTACGGTACCCTTGCCGGCGCGGACATCCGCGACGATCTGGCGCAGGTCCCGGCTGATGGCGTCCAGGTTCTGCATGGTCGCTTGCGAGGAATCATCGCCGTAAATCAAGCTGCGGGCGACGCCGTTACCCTCGCGGATCCCCTTCAAGGTCTGCCGGAGCTCGTCCGCCGCGCCGCCGAACTGGGCGACGGTCTTCGAGCCTTCCTCGGCGTAGAGGACCTCGTGCGCGAGGCCTGGCCCGGTCTGGACGCGGCCGAGAATGGCGTTCACGTTCTGAGCCGTCCGTGAAAGCTCGTCCGTGGCCCGCGACAGGTTGTCGACGACCTTGGAGATGCGCTCGGCCTCGGCCGGATCGCGGAGCGCGCGCCCCACGTAGCCTTCACCCTGGTTGATCGAGTTCAGAATCCCCGAAAGTGACGCGACGCCCGCCTTCAGGTCGTTGGTGAATTTTTCGTCCGCCAGCGCACCGGTCGTGCGCTCCAGGTTCGCCGTCACCTTCTCGACCTGATTCGAGATAGTGCCGAGCTTCTGCATCATCGCCCCGAGATCGTCGGCTTCCTTCGACTGGATGCGGGAGCCTGGAGTCAGCGCCGGCTTGCTCGGCGTGCCGACGGAGATCACGAGCATCTTGTCGCCGAGCAAACCCTTGCCCTCGATGCTGGCGACGCTGTCCGCACGCACTCGTCGCGCCTCGTCCTCGACGATGTCGAGCTGCACGTAGATCTGGGAATCCTTCTCGTTGTCGCCGTAGTCGACGCGAGTCACCGCCCCGATATCGGTACCGCCCATTCGCACCGGCGAGCCGCGGGTGAGGCCCTGCACGTTGTTGAACGCGACCTCGTACGGCACCTTCTCCTTGAAGAGCTGCCGTTGCTCACCGATGAGGAAAATGACGGCGCCTGCTGCAGCCAGGCCCGCCAATACGAAAGCGCCGACTTTGACTTCGCGAGCGGCCATGAGAAGCGAGGGCCTAAGCTTCCCTCATCGGGCCGCGATCGTCACGCTCGGCCCACGAAGATCGAGGAAACGGCCCCGGCCAGGCGGCTCAATTTCGATCGCGCTCCCCGCGTTCGCCAGCGAGACTGAAATCTCCCCAGGGGTAGAGCACCGCACCCTCACCGGCTAGCTGCCTCGCCACGAAGCGCTACAGGGCCCGACGCGCGGCAGGCCACGCCAACGACAGGCGATCATAGCTTTTCGATCTGCTCGCGCTCTTCGCGGATCTCGCGCGAGAGGAAGAAGTTGAGGGCGGTCCTGATGGCCGCCACCGCCGCAAGCTTTCCGATCTCCTGGAAGGTCGGCGAGACCGCCGTGCGCAGGAGATCGGCGGCGAGCTGAAACTCGAGCCCGAGCGCCAGGAAGCGACCCACGTCGAGGCGGAGCGGCATGAAGCGGGCCGGCCACTGCCGCGGCCGCGCGAGCAGGAGGAAGCGGACGAGCCCGATCATCGCCCCCGAAAAGATCACGATCACGCCGCCTGCTTCGATGATGCGGACGAGAAAAAGCGTGGCCGCGCGAAGCGTATCTTCGCTCAACAGATCGAGCATCGAGCCCGGGCGCCCGAGAGCAAGCTCCGAGCCGGCTCGGAAGGGCCCGCGACGGGCGCGGCGACCTTTGCGCAGGGGGGTGGCGCGGAAACACGCGTCAACGTCGCCCTACGCCGAAGCGTCTCGACCGATGCTTCTTTGCACCCTGCCCTCTCGGCGTGGCTCTCGCGAACGAGCGACTCCTACGGGTCGTAGGCGCAGATCTCGAGCCACGGGGGAAGCGAGCCGACGTCGCGATCCTTGACCGAGAGACACTTGCCCTGGCGCGAACTTCCAGGACCCGCCGTACAGTCGGCGTCGCTCGTGCAGATTTCGCCCTCGTTCGCCGAGTCACAATTGGTCAAACACTGAGTGGCGGTCCAGATGGCGTTCGTACAACAGCGCGCTTCCGGACCGCAGTCCGCGCGACGAGAACACTGAAGCGCCGCCCTCGCGCCGTCGCTCTCTTCCGAGAGCTCCTGCCAGGTCCTGCAAGCAGCGCCGCGCTCCGACCAGACGCAAATGGGGCGCGCGCTCGGGCAACGTTCGTTCCCGCAGGTGGCCGAACGCTCCGGCGACCTGCACGTCCCCTCCAGGCACGCTTGTCCCTTGGGACATGAAGCGCCTCCTTCCGCGCAGATCTCGAGCCGGCACTCCGTTTCCGGCCCTCGCCGCCTGGTGCAGACGTAGGCCTCCACGGCGGAGGCGTAGCCGAGGCAGCACGTTTCGGAAGCCGGACAATCCGTCCCGTCGTCACAGAAGTAGACGACCTCTGCGTCCGCTGGCACCTCGTCTTTGGACACGCACTTCCATTCCGAGCTCGCAGCGCACGCCTGCTTGCCCGGTTCGCAGCTCGAATCTCCGCACTGAATGAGGCCGCGCGTGCTTCCTCCGCTCCGAGTGCGTTGCTCCTTGCTCGCGCCGCTCGCTTCAGGCGTCGAATCCCGCATCGCCGGCGACGATCCGAGAGCAGGCTCGGCGCTCACCGCACCCGACGCCGCGGGGGGAGTCGCGCTCGCTGCTGCGTTCACCGATCCCTCTCCTGGTCGTGGCGGCGCAGCCGCTGGCTCGGCGGCCTTCTCACAACCAAAAAAGCAAAGGAGCGCTCCGCACCGAATCACTGCCGCGATTGCGGCCGGCGTTGGAGAGGATGACCTGGCGGGCATCAGCGGCATGATAGCCGCTTCAGCTGTTGAGCAGTGTCTCGACGTCTTCTTTCACCGGCGCGCGCCCCTCGATGAAATCGGCCACGCGGGGATCGCGCGAAGCGCGAAACTCCTCGACCGTCCCCGCGCAGATGATGCGCCCGGTGTGCACCATCGCGATGCGATCGCTGATCGTGAAGGCGCTCTTCATGTCGTGCGTCACCACGATGCTCGTGATCTCGAGCCGCTGCTGGAGGCCCATGATCAGGTGATTGACGCGCGCGGTGTTGATCGGATCGAGGCCGGTGGTCGGCTCGTCGTAGAGCAGCACCTCGGGCTTGACCGCGATGGCGCGCGCGAGCCCGACGCGCTTGCGCATGCCGCCCGAGAGATCGGAGGGGCGCATGTCTTCGATGCCCGGCAAGCCCACGAGCCCGAGCGCCCAGGCGACGCGCTCCTGCCGCTCTTGCTTCGTCGTCGTGTAGCGGAAGTGCTCTTCGAGCCCGTAGCCCACGTTCTCACCCACGCTGAGCGAGTCGAAGAGCGCGCCGCTCTGGAACAGCATCGCGATGCGGCGGCGCACGACCGCAAGCTCGCTCTCTCGCATGTTCGTGACTTCTTTGCCGTCGAACTCGACCTTGCCCGCGTCGGCGCGCAAGAGCCCGATGAGCATCTTGAGCATGACGCTCTTGCCCACGCCCGAGCCGCCGCAAATCGTGAGCACTTCCCCCCGCTTCACGTCGAGGTTCAGGTCGGTGTAGATGATCTTCGGACCGAAGGCCTTCTTGACACCGGTGAACTTGATCAGGGTCTCGGACATGAGACGCTCTAAAGAAAGCGGTCGACCTTGAGCTCGACGGCGTCGCCGCCGCGGTACGTGTCTTTGCGCAACTTACCGGCCGCCGCCACCCGATTGCCGAGGTCCGCCGCGCGGTGACCGAGCAGAGGAGCGAACGCGCCGAGGCGCCGCCCGCGCTCGAGCTCGAGCTCGAGCTTCAGGTGGCCGCCCGTCACTTCGCGGGCTGACAGGACCCGCGCGCGGATCGCGAAGTCGGGCGCCGGGTTCGTCGTCCCGAAGGGCTCGAGGAGCGAGAGGTCGGCGAGCACGCGGGCGGGATCTTCGCCGGGCTGAAGCCAGAGGCAAGCGCCGGCCGCGCTCTCCGTGGCGGAGCCATCGCCCGGGACGTGACGAAGCGCCGCGGCCTCGAAGCGCTCGCGCAGCTCCGCCAGACGTTCGATGCGCACCTCGCACCCAGCCGCGGCTTGATGGCCGCCGAAGCGAACCAGCACGTCGCTCGCGTCCGCCAGCATGTCATGGAGCCGCGAGCCGAGCGGGCCGCGCACCGAGCCGCGGCCCTGGCCGCGCTCGAACCCGAAGACGATGACAGGCTTCTGGTACTGCGTGGCGAGGCGTCCGGCGACGATACCGACGATGCCGTGGTTCCAGCCTTCTCGTCCGACCACGATCGCGGGGCGCGCTGCGTAGCCCTGCTCCTCGATCTCGAGCAGCGCCTCGGCGAGCATGCGATCCTGTGTACCGCGCCGCTCCTGTGAGAGCTGCTCGATCTCGAGCGCGTGCGCGTAGGCGCGCTCGGGGCTTCGCTCCAACAAGAGCCTGAGCGCGAGATCGGGCGAACCGAGCCGCCCGGGCGCGTTGAGGCGCGGCGCGATGCGATAGGAAATGTCCTCCGAACCCAGCGCGCACGAGAAATCGAAGCGCGATTGTTCGAGCAGCGCGCGGAGCCCGGGGCGCTTGGCGTCACCGAGCGCGCGGAGCCCGGCGCGCACGAGCGCGCGGTTGTCACCGTCGAGCGGCGCCACGTCGGCGATGGTGCCGATCGCGACCAGATCGAGCCACTGCTTGAGATCGAGCTCGCGGCCGAGCTCGCTGCGCACCGCGCCCGCCATGCTGAGCGCGAGGCCGCACGAGGCGAGACCCTTGTAGGCGAAGCCGCAGTCCGGGCGGTGCGGATTCAAGAACGCGAGGGCGGGCAGCGGCTCCTCTGGCACCAGGTGATGATCGATGACGATGCACTCGAGGCCGCGCCGCGCGAGCTCGCGCAGGCTCGGATGGTCCGAAGACCCGCAGTCACAGGTGACGAGCAAGCGCGCACCGGTGGCCACGATCTTGTCGACCGCCGTCGCCGACACGCCGTACCCACCGTCGAAGCGACTGGCGAGCAGCGTCGCCACCTCTCCGCCGAGCTCGATCAGCGCCTCCGTCATGATCGCCGCCGCGGTCATGCCGTCGCAGTCGTAGTCGCCGAAGACGCAGATCTTTTCCCGGTTGCCGATCGCCCGGGCGATACGCTGCGCCGCGCTCCTGCGATCCGCCATCTTCTCGGGCGACGAGAGCTCGGCGAGGCGCGGGTTGAGGAAGCGACGCGTCGCCTCCACGTCTCGGTGCCCCGACCGCACGAGCCACTCGGCGACGGTCAGCGAGAGCTTGAGCGCCGCCGCGAGCTGCCTCGCCTCTTCCGAAACTTCAGGCACGGCGGCATCGATCGGGGTCTCCGCTCGGGCTGGGGAAAGCGCGCCGTCCAATGCTCCTTATGGAACACGGCCGAAGAAGAGCGTCAACCGCGCGCTGCCGGAGAAAGTCCGAGCTCCCGCGCCGGCCCTTGGGGTCAACTTGGGGGCAGCGCGCTCACCGCAGGCGCCGCCTGCCCCGCCGCGCTCCGTCGAAAAAGTGCGCGCGCACCATGTGCCATCAAGAGAAACGCGAGCCCGAGCAGCGCCACCGCGACGAGCGCGTTGATGAACGCGATGCGACTCGCTTCGGCCGCGAAGCCAAGCAGCATCTGGCTGACCAGCGACCACAAGGTGATCCCGAGCACGAACACGGCGGGAACGAGCGTGTACCAGTAGCGGCGGTTCGTACCCTTGAGCCACACGCTGACGACCACCAGGGAGAGGCCGGCGAGGAGCTGGTTCGACGTGCCGAAGAGCGTCCAGAACCAGCGATAGCTGCCAGGGCCCGAGGCCATCAAGAGCGCGAACGGCACCAGGCACATGAACGCCGTCGCGCCGAGCGCGCCCGCCTTGCCCTTCCAGCCGAAGAGCTCTTGCAAGATGTAGCGACCGAGCCGGGTGCAGACGTCGAGCGTATCGAAGACGAACGTCGAGAACGCCATCGCGCCGAAGGTCACGGCGAAGGTGAGGTTGTCCTGACCGATGACGACGGCGAGGAAGCGGCCCAACCCCTGCCCGTAGACGGCCCCCGGCGCCTTACCAGCCACCTCGGCGGGAGTCGCGATCATGATCGTGGCAAGCGCGATCACCGCCACGAAGGCCTCGAGCAGCATGGCGCCGTAGCCCACCGACTTGCAGTGGGTCTCGCGCGAGATCTGCTTCGAGGTGGTGCCCGAGCAGACCAGCCCGTGGAAGCCCGAGCAGGCGCCGCAGGCGATGGTCACGAACAGAAACGGGAACAGCGCGCCAGTCGCGCCCGGCGCGGTGAACCCACGGAAGGCGTCGAGCTTCACGTCGAAGCCACCGAACAGGGTCCCGATCGTGCCCGCGGCGATCGCGAGGTACAGCACGAAGCCGCCCAAGTACCCGCGGGGCTGAAGCAGCGCCCACACGGGTACGAGCGAGCCCACGAAGCAGTAACCGAGAATGAGCGCTGCCCAGAGCTTCGCGTCGAGCACGAGCACCGTCGACAGCTGAGTGCCGAGCCATACCGCCACCAGAGTGGCCGGGACGAAAATCACCGTCTGCAGCCAGAGCGGCGGTTTCAAGAAGCGATCGATCACGCCCATCACGACGGCGAGCGCGAGGTACATGATGGAAGCCGCGGCGACGGCTCCGCCCGGGTTGAAGCGGAAGCCGAGACCCTTCGTGTCCGCGTCCCCGGACACGAACGTCGACGCCGTCACGTCGGTGAACGCGAGGATGACGTAGATCAGCGCGACCAGGATGAAGATCATGATCGCGAGGTAGGCGCTCTTGCCGAGGTGCGCGCGCACGACGTCGGCGATCGAACGCGCGTCATGACGTACGGACACGACCAGCGTCGAGAAGTCGTGGACGGCCCCGATGAAGACGACCCCGAGCCCGATCCAGAGCACGCACGGCAGCCAGCCGAACTGCTGCGCCGCGAGGATCGGACCCGCAATCGGTCCTGCCGCCGCGATCGCCGAGAAGTGCTGCGGCAGAAGGTAGACGGGCTCCGTCGGAACGAAGTCGGCCCCGTCGTTGACGCGACGAGCAGGGGTCTCCGCGTTCGGATCGAGCCGGTACTGCCGCGCGACGAACCCACCGTAGAAGTGGTAGCCGAGCGACAACGCCACGATCACGAGCAGCGCCAGGAGGGGCAGGCTCATGGGCCCGCGTTATATCAAGGCGTGCCGGGGCTCGATAGTTCAGCGCGCCCGGAGTCGATAGTCGATAGGTTCGGCCCCTATTGACTATCGACTTTCAACTTTTTGCTCCTGACGGCTCCCTATCGACTCTCCACTTCCCTCAGTTGAGATCCGTCTCGGCGAGCGCCGGTGGGTCGAGGGGGCGGGCTACGAAAAGCCAGCGCGTCTGTCCGTCGGGGCCGACGACGCGCACGTGTTCGTCAGGCAACGCGATCAGCGTCACGACCGGACCGTTGTCCGTCGCGTCGATGCTGACGAGAGACATGCCGTCGAGCACCTGCAGCGCCGCGAGGACTTCCTCGGCGGTGGCTTGGGCGCGACTGAACACGTCACGTAGCGGGAGCTTGCGCTCGCCGCCGAACAATCCGAGCAGCAGATCCGCACGGCGGTACACCGCCTGATGAGCAGCGCTGAGTGCGCTCCAGAGCTCTTCAGGTAGGGTCAACGGCCGCGTGGAGCTACTGACTCGCTCTCTTTCCCACTGCTCCGGTGCGGACGGTCTTGCGTGCATGTAGGCGAACCTAAGCACGCAAGATCACGTGTCAACGTGGCTGGCACGAACCCTGCAAAGTTGCCTCGACTGGCCAAACTGGCGGAGCACGACGGTCAGACCCGAGGAATGCGCGCCGTTCGATCACGCGACCAAAAGGCCGCCCGGCGCGCGATTCGCCGAGCTCAAACCGCCCCGACGGCGTCCTTGCCAGCCCGCGGCGGGAGCTTCTTCGGGGCGCCCTTTTTCACCTTCGAGAAGAACCAGCGGTCGAGGATGTCGGTCAACGGAAGCGCGATGTAGATCGTCGAATACGTGCCGAGCACCATGCCGATGGTGAGCGCGAGCGCGAAATCCTTGAGCTCACCGGTGCCCCAAACGAAGAGGCCGAGGATGCTCACCTGGACGCAGCCGTTCGTGAGCAGGGTGCGGCCGAGCATCTCCGAGGTGCTGATGTTGATCAGGTCCTTGAAGGATGCCCCGCGCAGCTTTCCGATGTTCTCGCGCACGCGGTCGTAGATGACCACGGTGTCGTTCACCGAATAGCCGATGATGGTGAGGAGCGCCGCGACGACGGTGAGGTTCAGCTCCTTGCCGAGCAGGATCAGGATCCCGACGGTGCCGATGGCGTCGTGCAACAGGGCGATGACGCCACCCGGGGCGAACCGGACGTCGAACCGGAACGCCACGTAGAGCATGATGAACACCAGGGCAATCGCGATGCTCTTGATCGCCGCGTCGCGAAGCTGCGCGCCCGCCCGGGGCCCAATCCACTCCGTGCGGAGCGCGGAGTCCGGGGCTTTCGGCCCCATCACCCGCTGCAGTCCGGCGATGAGCTGGTCGCCCTTGCTCTGGAGCTGGATCTCGACCTTGTGGTCACGAGGGTTCTGGACGAACGGGTTGTTCTCGCCGGGGCGGAGAGAGATGCCCTTCACCGAGCTCGCGCGTTCCTTCACCCACCCGAGATCCGGTGTTTCGCGGAAGCGAACCGTAATCTTGTCACCGCCGGGGCTGAACTTGACCTCGGTTGCCTGCTTCTCCGGCGGGCACTCGCTCGCCGGCTGGTTCGGGGTGAAGCAGACCGCCCGCTCGATCGCGTCCCGGGTGGCCTCCGAGATGGTGCTCACCTCTTGGACCCGGATCAGGTAGCGGCTCGGGTTCTTGGGGTCGTCGACCTTGATCACGTCGGGCGACGCGAAGCCCACCTGCTCGACCGCTTGCCGCACCTCGCCCGCTTCCAGGTGACCCTTGAAGGCGAGCTCGATTTCGGTGCCGCCCACGAAGTCGGTGCCGAGGTTCGGCTTTCCGAAGATGAGGAGCCCGAGCGAGAAAAGGACGAACCCCAGGCTGAGCGGAATGAAGATCTTCCGCATGCCCATGAAGTTGTAGATCCGGCCGCTGTTGAAAAGCCTCATGGTCGTCCCGACTTAGCCGATCTTGAGACGCCCGTTGCGTCCCAGGCTGCGAACCCACAGGTCGAACAGCACGCGGCTGACGACGATGCTCGTGAAGATACCGGTCATGGTGCCGACGATCAGCGTGATGGCGAAGCCCTTGAGCGGGCCGGTGCCGTACTGCGCCAGCACGACACCCGCGATCACGGTCGTGAACTGACCGTCGAGAATCGCGGAGAGCGCGCGGTTGTAACCGAGGTCGACGGCGGTCCTCGCGGACTTGCCGGCGTCTATCTCCTCGCGGATGCGCTCGTTGATGAGCACGTTGTTGTCGACGCTCATACCTACGGCGAGCGCGATGCCGGCGAGGCCCGGCAGCGTCATCGACGCGCCGAACATGGCGAGCGCCGCGAGCTGCAAGAACACGTTCATCACCACCACCACGTCCGCGATGATGCCGGCGCGCTGGTAGTAGATGAGCATGAAGATCAAGACCAGGAAGACGCCCGCCGCGGACCCCTGAACGCCGAGCCTGATCGCGTCGCGGCCGAGCGAGGGACCGATGCGCTGCTCGTTCGACGGCGAGATCGGCGCCGGGAGCGCGCCGGCGCGAAGCACGAGCTCGAGCTTGCGAGCGTCGCGGAGCTGCACCTCCGGATCGCCGGAGCCCAGGGTGATCTGAGCGTGGCCGCCCGGGATGCGAGTCTGGATCACGGGCGCGCTGTAGACGCGGCCGTCCAGGATGATGGCGAAGCGGCGCTTCACGTTGTCGCCCGTGATGCGCTCGAAGATGTTGCCGCCCTGCTCGGTGAACGTGAGGCTCACGTACCAGCCGCCGAGCCCGCCCGAGCTCTGATCCGGTGACGCGATGGCGTCGCGGATCATGTCACCCGTGATCTCGGCGCGCGTCTTCAGGAGGTACGTACGCCAGCCGTTCTCTTCCTGCTTCTGCGTGACCTCGTCGACGGTGCGGTACTCGAGCTCGTAGCCGACCTCGCGATCGGGCGGGAGATCGAGCGCCGCGGTCCACTCCTTCAGGCGCTGGAGCGCCTGCTGGCTCGTCTCTTTGTCGCCCTTCTTGAGGAACGCGTAGGTGGTCTGCTTCTGCTTGACGTCGCCTTCGGCGTCCTGACCCACGCTGACCGTCTCGCCGAAGAACTCGAGCCCCTCGGGCAGGCTGCCCGGGCTCGCGGTCTCGCGCAAGCGCCCGAAGAAGTCGTTCTCGTCGTCGAGCAGCTTGAACTCGAGACGCGCCGTCTGGCTGATGATGTCGCGGATGGTGGCGAAGCTCTTCTCGTCCTCGCCGGGCACCTCGACGATGATGTCTTCGTCCCGCGTGGAGACCGCCGCCTCGCGGAGGCCGAGCTCGTCCACGCGGCGGTGGATGATCTCCTTGGCCTGACCGACCGCGCGCTCGCGGATCGAGCTCTCGATGTCGCTGCGGATCGAAAACTCGTACGTCCTTTGATCCTGCGTGCGGGAGTAGCTGAGCTCGCTGCGGAAGCGGTCGAGGAAGCGCGCGTCGATCTTCGTGGGGTCGGCGCCTTCCTTCACGTGCAGCTTGATGGTGTTGACCGAGTGGCGCGGCGCCTCGAGATCGACCTTCTCGCGGAGCTTCACGTACTCCGCCTCGGTCGGGCGCTCCTCGCCCTTGTGGAGATCGAAGATCTTCGCGAGCTCCTTGCGCATCTCCTCGTAGTAGAGGTCGCGCTTGTCCTTGATGGCCTCCTCGACGCCCACGGTGTAGACGAGCCGGAGACCGCCGCGGAGGTCGAGGCCCGCCACGAGACGGAAGCTGACGTGCTCCTTGATGTAGGCCGGAGCCGGCAGCTTGCCGCCCGACATGCCATCGAGCGTGGGCCAGAGGGCGAGGAAGCCGAGCAGCGCCACCGACACCGACGCCGCCGTCCGCAAGCGCCAGCTGAGGTCGATGTAGTCGAGCGCCGAGAACGCGATGGTGAGGCTCACGAGGCCGAGCCCGACCATCGGCCAGAACGCGTTCACCCACGCGGCACCCGCTGCTCCCGCGCCGACGAGGGCGGCGAACCAGAACAGCGTACGGCGCGGGCGCGAAGCGAAGCCGGCGATCAAGAAGATGAGCGCCAGGGCTCCAAACACGGAAGTAAGAACGATGTGGATCAAAGGCCGTCCTCGGGGGAGCGCTTGGCTACTTCTTGTCAGCAGCGGCTTTTTCGGCCGCGGCCTGAGTGTCCGGAGAGTCCTTGCCGAGGATGCTCGACTTCAGAAAGTCGACCTTCGTCCCCGGCGCGATCTCGACCTTCACGAGGCGGTCGTCGAGCTCGACCAACTTCCCGACCATTCCGCCTTGCAGGATGATGCGGTCTCCCTTGGCCAGGGACGCGATCATGGCCTGCTGCTTCTTGGTCTGCGAACGATTGCCCCACAGCATGATGATGAGCAGGGGCACCAACATGAGGAGCACGATCGGAAACCCGCCGAACGGGTCCGCCGGAGGCGGAGCGCCTTGAGCAGGGGCAGCCGCCGGTTGGGCGGTACCACCCGATTCACGACCAGGTGCTGGTGGAACGTTTTGAAACGAGAGCGCCGCGGAACCCAAGACGTCCTCCGAAAGAGAGAGGGCTCCGAGAGCCCGATGGGGGATCACCCCACCTAACGGGCCGGGCCTATACCCAGAATCCAGGGGCCGCGCAAGGCAACGGCAGAGAGCACCCGCGCGGAGGCGACGGGCGAACTTCGAGTCGAAACGTTACCGAGCCCGTCTTGACAGCACCCAACTCGGGTTGTACTGGAGGGGACCCTGTTTTCCCTCAATGGACAACAAGGGGGCGGGTCAACACCCGCCCTGAAGGCGCGTAGCTCAGTGGTAGAGCACTACCTTGACACGGTAGGGGTCGACAGTTCAATCCTGCCCGCGCCTACTAATTGCCCGTGTTTGTACAACGTCCGTTCTTGCTCCGACTCTCGGGCTCAGATGACTGAATGACGGCCGAGCCTGCGCGTCGCACGCCAGGCGAGCTGCTGAAGGAGCGCGGTCAGCTCGCCGGGGACATCGTCGCCGTCCGCATCGGGTCGCGGCTGGTAGACCTCCATACTCCGGTCGACCCCGCCGAGGAGCTCGTGCCGGTGCGCGCTTCCGAGCCCGAGGCTCTCGACGTCATCCGCCACTCGGCGGCGCACGTCATGGCCGACGCGGTTCAGCGGCTCTTTCCGGGGACCAAGGTCACGATCGGCCCGGCCATCGAGTCCGGGTTTTATTACGACTTCGATCGCCCGGACGGTCGCTTCACGGACGCCGATCTCGCCGCCATCGAGAAGGAGATGCGGCGGATCATCAAGGAGAAGAAGCCCTTCTTCCGCCAGGAAGTGAGCCGCACCGAGGCACGCGATCTCTTCGCCAAGCTCGGGGAGAGCTACAAGCTCGAGATCCTGGAGAACATCCCGGAGAACGAGTCGATCTCGCTCTACCGCCACGGGAGCCCGGACAAGCCGGAGTCGGCCTGGGTCGACCTGTGCTCCGGCCCGCACGTCCCGAACACGCGGCACATCGGCGTGGTCAAGCTGACCAGCCTGGCCGGCGCGTACTGGCGCGGCGACGAGCGCAACCCGATGCTCCAGCGCGTCTACGGCACGGCGTTCCGCACACAAGAGGAGCTCGACGAGCACCTCAAGATGCTGGAAGAGGCGCGCGCGCGTGATCACCGAAAGCTCGGCAAGGAGCTCGAGCTTTTCATGTTCCACGACTACGCGCCGGCGATGCCGTTCTTTTTGCCGCGCGGTGCGAGCATCTACAATCGGCTCGTCGACTTCGTCCGGTCGCTTTACGTCGACTACGGCTACGAAGAGGTCATCACCCCGCAGATCTTCGACAAGAAGCTGTTCGAGACCAGCGGCCACCTCGAGAACTACCTCGAGAACATGTACCTCCCGACCACGTCCGAGCACCTCGACGGCTCGGCGAAGGACGGCAAGGTGCCGGAGTGGCTGACGCTCAAGCCCATGAACTGCCCGAGCCACTGCCTGATCTTCGGGCAGCGGCGGCGGAGCTACCGCGAGCTTCCCTGGCGCGTCGCGGACTTCGGGCGCCTGCACCGCTACGAGCGCGCCGGCGTGCTGCACGGCCTCGCCCGCGTCCGCAGCTTCTGCCAGGACGACGCGCATATTTTCTGCACGGAAGATCAGCTCGAGGCCGAGGTGCGGAGCTTCAACCAGCTCCTGTTCCAGGTCTACGAGGCGTTCCAGTTCACGGACGTCACGGTGAAGCTCGCGCTCCGTCCGGAGAAGCGGATTGGTAACGACGAGCTCTGGGATCGCGCGGAGGCCAAGCTCGAGCGCGTGCTGGTCGAGGCCGGGGTCCCGTTCGAGAAGCTGCCGGGCGAAGGCGCTTTCTACGGCCCGAAGCTCGAGTTCCACGTGAAGGACGTGCTGAAGCGCTCCTGGCAGCTCGGCACCATCCAGCTCGACTACGCGCTGCCGGAGCGCTTCGACCTCGAGTACCAGGGCGGCGACGGCGGGAACCACCGGCCCGTGATGTTGCACCGCGCGACGCTCGGCTCGCTCGAGCGCTTCTATGCCATCTACATCGAGCACGTCGCGGGAAAGTTCCCGGTGTGGATCGCGCCGGAGCAGGCCATCCTCGTCACCGTGAGCGAGAAGCAGGCGGAGTACGCGGAGCGAGTTCAGAAGGAGCTCGTGTCCAAGGGCCTGCGCGTGATCGTCGACGCCGGTCCCGACAAACTCGGCGCCAAGATCAGGAACGCGCGCATGATGCGCTACCCGTACATCGTCGTGATCGGCGAGGACGAGGTGACGGCGGGGACGCTCACTCCCCGCTCGCGAGACGCCGGAGAGCTCGGCAGCATGCCGGTCGCCGAGTTCGCGGCACGCCTCCTCGAGGAGGCCAAACCCCCGCGGCCGTCGCTCGGCTGAGGGATTTCGATTTCGATTAAGGGAGAACGAAGCTTTATGACAGGTTTCTCATGGCTCTAGCAGGTGGCGGCGGACGATTCCGCGGCCGTGATACGCGCGGACCGCAGATTCGCATCAACCATCGCATCCGCGTGCCCGAGGTGCGGGTGGTGGACGCCGATGGCTCGAACCTCGGCGTACTCTCGACCGAAGCCGCCCTGCGCCGCGCGCAGGAGGTTGGCCTCGATCTCGTCGAGGTGAACCCCAAGGCGAGCCCGCCCGTCTGCAAGATCCTCGACTTCGGCAAGTACAAGTACGAGGAAAAGAAGCGCGCCAGCGAAGCCAAGAAGAAGCAGACCATCGTCGAGGTCAAAGAGGTCAAGATCCGCCCGAAGACGGACGACCACGACATCGACGTGAAGGTGCGCGCCATCCGCCGCTTCATCGAATCGGGTAACAAGGTCAAGGTGACCTGCCGTTTCCGCGGTCGTGAAATCATGCACCCGCAGCGCGCCCAGATGCAGTTCGACGTCATGGTGAAGCGGGTGGAGGACGTCGCGAACATCGAGCAGCGTCCGACCATGGAGGCCCGCACCATGGCCCTCCTTCTTGCCCCCAAACCCATCGTTTTCCAGCGTTTGACGAGCCTCCGCGCCCAGCAGGAACGGGAGCGCGCCCGTGGCGAAAAGCCACGTGAGGACCAGCCCGAAGAGCATGATGAGGAGCTGGACGAGGACGAAGACGACGAGGACGACGAAGACGACGAAGACGAAGACGAAGACGAGGACGGCGAGGACGAGAAGGAATAGCCTCCGCTCGTCAGGGGCACGACGGAGCGCCGGTCGTGCCCCGTTTTGAACGCTATGAATCGGGGGGTGGGGCAGGTAAGCTCTTCCTTACGAGGAGCCCCCTTGGAACGCTCTCGGAGATTCACCCCCAGTCAGACGCCGTCGGTTCGCGCGCCGGCCCCTTCGAGCGGAACCCGCAAGAAGGGCGCTCAGTTGGTCGCTCCGGCGCGGCTGCTCACCCCGGCGGGTTCGATCGATCTCCTGGACGACACGGTCGTCAACATCGGGCGCGACGCAGCGAGCGACTTGATCCTCGACGACGCCCTGACCTCGCGCCGGCACGCGCGCATCGTGGTGCTCAAAACGGGGATTTTGCTCGAGGATGCCGGCAGTAAAAATGGCGTGTACGTGAACGGCGCGCGCATCGAGCGCGCGGTGTTGCTCCACGCTGGAGACCGCATTCTGGTCGGAACCACCGAGCTCTCGGTGTTTTCCTGGGTGTCGTAGCCGCTGCCAGCTAGGCTGCGCACGCCGCTCAGTGGTTTGCGTCGATTGAGGGCAAAGGTCGATCGGACGACGCCCCTATAATGGGGTGCAGTGTCATCATCATTCGGACCCCTGGGTGCCAGCCGCCGTCGTCTGGGTTGGCGGTTGATGGTTGGTCTCGGTCTTGGACTCGGCTGCACGGCTTGTAGCTCGGACGCCCCCTCCAATCCGACGTCGAGCGGCGGCAACGCCGGAATGATGGGCGGAAGCGGCGCGAGCGGCGCCACCCCGGGAGCGAGCGGCAGCGCGGGCTCGAGCCCGTCTTCGGGCGGCCAGGGCGGAGCGGCGGGTTCGAACGCTTCTGCGGGAGCGGCGGGGGCAGCAGGCGTCAATGGCGGCGGCGCAAGCGGCGCGGCAGGGGCGGGTGGCGTGGCGGGCGACGGCGGCAGCAGCGGCTCGAGCTCGGCCGGAAGCAGCGGGAGCGCCGGCAGCGGCGGCTCCGGCTCGACGGGCCCCATTACTATCTGGATCGCGGGCGACTCGACCGTCGCGACCAAGGGCGGTACCCCCTGCCCCATCGGTTGGGGCGGCCAGTTCGACGCGAAGTTCAACGACCAGGTCACGGTGGTGAACAGCGCGGTCGGCGGGCGCAGCGTGCGCACCTGGCTCTACGACGTCACGACGACGAAAGACGGAAGCGGCGAGTGCGTGCGCAA
>JAEZYO010000988.1 GCA_023419055.1 Pseudomonadota bacterium
GTGCGTCGAATGCTCGTTCGCTGGTTGGTTGCGCCAGTGCCATGCCCCAACTGCGCGCACCCGGTGCGCCCGCTCGTGCCCATCTAAAAATTGGCGGAGTAGTGCTAGAGCACCGATCGGTTTGGCACCGATCGGTGTTCTCTAGTCCCTCGTCATCGGGGCCGGCACGCGCAGCACGCGCCGCCCCGCCCCACGGAAGTGACGCGCTTCGCGAGCCTCGAAGCAGGAAATTCCGCGGGCCCCACCCCACGCGGCCGCTTTCCCGTCGGGGATCGCGAAGCGCGTCGCGGCAGGCTCATTTGATCAAACCGTTTGTCGCTCTAGCACCGTGCTTGGCCGGTTCGGGCGCTCGGCGTTGCTCCCTGCTTGGGTCAGTGATCCTTCACGACTCGCGCGAGGGTTTCGACGTCGTACGGATCGGCGAACGTGGGCTAGATTTCAGGGTTGGCTACAGGATCTTCGGAGACCAAGTTCCGTCGATCTTCTCCATCGAGTTGTCGATCAACCAGCCTCCGTATTGGCGATGGAGGACGTAGCGATGCAGACCGCCCCCGAGTATCGCGTCCCTCACCGTGTCGACGTACGCTCGATCGCCCTAAACTTCGACACGGACGATGGGCTCACGCTGGGGATCGTATTCGGGCGGATGTTGAAACGAACCCAGACGCCCCTGTGGACGCTGGCGCGCGGTGCAATACTTTGCGAACAAGTCGTTCTGCCCGGCGAACACTTCGGCTCGATACGAGGCCGTGTCTGCAGAGTCTCGAGCCGCACGACGGAGCTTCCACGCCGCAAGCTCCCAGGCGTTCATCGCCTGAATGAACCGTACGACGACGAGCTCGGGCGGGAGACAATCGGACATCGGTATCGGTATCGCTCTCGCAACTCCGAGCTCGCCAGAAAATTGCTGGCGCGTCGAGCCCCGCCGGGAACTCGCGAGCCTTTGCGAGGCGCACCCGACGACCAACTACTATCCGTCGTCGACGCGTTCAGTCTTTCGATCGCGAGCGAACTTTCAGGACACGCAGCCACGAAACACCTGCCGATTCGGGCGCATCCCTTCCGAGCGCTGCCACTCGTGCCGGCGCGCGGCGGCCCCTGTTTCGAGCCCTGTAACGCATCGAGCACGATGGGGCCGAGCCCTCGCTCGGCGCAGATGTGCGCACACCGCCCAGTATGTGCGCGCACATGCGCACTCGTGAAAGCTGCGACTGACAGATTGAAACGAGGCGCGCATCGGGCGGCCGTCGATACGCCGCGCGCGTAATGAAACGATCTCAGAAACCGTGCGACGCATTGGGATCGCTGCAGCGCGTTGCGCGTTTCCTTGAGCTCACACTTGCTTTGACGCAAGCGAGCGTGTTCCATCGTGAGAGTTCACGCGGTGGAAACGGCACACGTCGCCCTTACCCATTGGGCCAACGTATCCGTATCGCCAGTGCCCTGGACGATTGGACGCTCTAGCGGGCGCCCTGGACTAGATGGTCAAAGACAAGCTCCGAAAGCTCAACTGCACGCACCTCGTCGTCTTCGCGCTCGCCTGCGGAGGTTCGACCTTGTCTCAGACGCGAAGCTCGGAGCCTCGGCCCGAGGATCTTCTCGCTGCCGTGGGCGCGCCCGAGCTCACGGCACAGTTGAAGGATCTCGCCCTCCACTGGGCGCCCGCCATCTATCAGGACACCGACTCGTCGTACTACGTCGGTGACTATCTCACCCACTTCAACTTCGACGGCGACTACGAGGGCAAGAACAATTGGGAGAACCTCGAGGGTAAGACCACCGTCCCGGCGTACGTCTACTACGCGGTCACCGAGACCGAGACTCACTGGTTCTTGAACTATTCGGTGTTCCACCCGCGTGATTGGCACGAATGGAACCCGCTCGACATGCACGAGAACGATCTCGAGGGCGTGTCGCTCGCGATCAAGAAGGGGCCGGGCTTCGGTCAGCTCGTCGCCATGGAGACCCTGGCGCACGACGTCTTCTATCAATACGGCAACCATGCCGGCATCAGCTCCGGGATCGAGGAGCTGGACGGGCCCGTCACCTTCGTGGAAGGGAGCCACCCGCGGGTGTTCTCGGAGGCCAAAGGGCACGGCTTGTACGGTTGCGGCAGGGAGTGCGACTCGGCGCCCTCGGGTGACGGCATCGTCTACCTCCCGGGGGATCGTGCCGAGTCGCCGACCGGCGGTGACGGCAATTACACGAGGAAGGTCCGCTACGCCCTGATCGCGATGGACGCGAACGGTGACTCCGACGGTAACCAGGGGTTTTGGCACCGCCGCGACGACATCTGCGACACCTGTACCTTCGGATCCTGGGGCCGCCTGCGCGGCGACAACTTCGGGACCGATCGCGCCAAGATGCCCTGGGTCTGGACAGCCGACGAGACCGGTCCGGTCGCGGCGGGCGACATGCTCTGCGACCCGGCCTTCTTCTTCGACGCCCACTTGAACGGCGCCGCGTTCGACGACTTCTCGCACGTCTACCTGGCGCACCCCTTCCGCACGCACCAGGCGGGAAGTGATCGCCCCGGGCAGCAGCGCTCCGAGCGCGCCTACTCGCTCGCGGCGGCGTCGTACCGCCCTGAGGCGTTCGCGCTGAGCAGCAGCGCGGGCTCCCACTCCTACTGCAGGCCAGGCTCGCGCCCTGCCGCCCAGGAAAGCGAGGGACTGCGCATCAGCGCGATGACCTCCAACTTGGGGCCGCTTTCTCGCACGCCGCGCGCCGTCGCCCGCTGACCTCGGGCGCCCCTCTCGCGAGCGCTCCGTCAGTTCGACGTCACTGCGCGCTGACGCTGTCGATCTCGAGCGTGGCGGCCTCGTACATGTCCCGGGGCCGCCGGTCGCGCACCGTGATCCCGACCATCTTTCACGACGCGCACGGCGAAGCTCGACTCATGATCGCGCTCCCTCTCCCTCGATTTCGAGCGACGACTACTGAACCGTGGCGGTATCGATGTACACGACGGCTGTCGTGTACGTCTCACCCAGACCGCCCGTGTTGATCTGGATACCGATCTGCCGGACGTCGGTCGAGAGATAGCCCTCGTTGCTCTCGGAGGGGTTCGTGAAATCGATGGTCGGCGTCAACCACTTGCCGATCTCTTCGGCGCCGGCGTTGTTCCAGGTGCCCGCGGCCCAGGTCCAATCGGGGCCGCCCTTCGCGAACGCGCGAACGCCGCCTGGGTTCATGGTGTCCTCAGTGAGGCCCGACTCGAGCATCACCTTGAACGAGAGCTTCTTCCCGGTATAGTCCCAGGTTTCGCCGTCCGGGACGTTGAGCGCGATGCTGACCTGCTCTTCTGCGCCGGTGAACGGCACCGTCACCTTGAGCGAACCGGGCGCGGGGTTGCCCTCCGCGTCCGAGAACTCCACGGTCGTGTCGGTCTGCAAGGACGCCGGCATCGAGGCCCCGTCGCCCTCGAGCACCGCCCAACCTTCCTCGTCGGCGTCGAAGTTGAACTGAGCGACCGGCGGCGTGCTGCTCGTCCCGCCGCTGCCTCCGGAGCCGCCCGCACCGCTGCCTCCGGTAGCACCGCTGCCGTCCGATGACGGCTCGGAGTCACCCTTGTCGCTGCACGCGAGGCTCTGAAGGGCAAAAATCGCAACACCGGCGTAACGAAGCCACGCTTCCATGGTTCCTCTTCTCCTCTCAAGAATGCGGCGCCAGCTTACTGACTTAAACGTTTAAGTCAATCTTCGATCCTTCGACGCGCCGTGCCGGGGCGTGGGCTTGCGCCCAGAATCAAGAATATTGCCGCAGGCGCTCAGCGACCGGGATCCACGGCGCAGGATCGAGCGCTCCCGAACTCTCGAATCGCCTCGACTTCGGCGCGCGTAGAAGAGTTGTACTGCCACGCCATCGCCCCCGCCCACCCGTAGTACCACCAAGCATCGACGGCTGCTGCGTAGGGCATCCCGGGGAAGCCTTGCAGCGGGAACTCTCCGAGCATGGTTGGCTTGTCGAGGCCGTGATCCAGTGGCGTCGACGTCCAGTCGTAGCCACGATCGTCGTAGCGGTGCACCTGGTAGAAGTCGAGGTCGAGGGCGGACCAGGCTCTCGTCCACCGTAGCCCCGCCGATCCCACCGTGACGTACGCGCCGCTCTCTTCGCGGAGCACCGTGATCAGCTCCTCGAGAAAGCCCTCCATCTCGGAGTGAGTGACGGTCTCGAGCTCCTCGATGGGGGAAAAACCTGCGCCGCCGTAGGGATTGTCGCCGCTGAGCGCCCACTCCGGCTCGTTGATCACGTCCCAGGCGAGCATCCGATAGGCATAGGGGCTCGCGTTCGTGATCTTGGCCACGGGCCTCACCACGCTCTCGATCAGCGCGCTCCGACGCTCCGCGTCGGTGACGATAGGAGCAAGGCTCGGGACCCAGCGTCCAGAGAGCGAGCGCGCCGGGCGGAAGCCATCGAACGAGAACAGCGTCAACATCAGGTAAACGTCGTGGCGAGCCGCGAGCTCCAGCGCTATCTCGAGATCCGCCGCGAGCGTTCCACCCGTTCCTACCGGCGTTCCCGAATCGTCGAAGACGACGCCGTCACCTCGAAAGTCAGGGAAGAGCCACCATCTGACGAGGTGCATCTCGTGCTCTCGCATGTCGGCGAGGTTCCGCGAGTGCACGTCCGGGATCTCCGAGACGCCCGGCTGAGACCAGCTAGCGATACCACCGAAGTCCGCAGCGAAGTGGTTCCAGGCGTAGTTGACGCCGTAGAGGAAGCGCTTGCCGCAGGCGAGCTCGAAGCCGCCTCTCGGCCCCTCGCAGTTCTCGTAGCAGCCGGGTTCGCCAGGGTCGACGAAGGGCCCTTCGCCGCCTTCGGCGCGTGAGGGGTCGAACGTTCCCTTCTCGCCGCACGCCACGAGAAGCGCGAAGACTGCGCCCTTCGCGAGCTCGGATAGCGCGCGCGCCACGGCGGCCCCTCACCACCACATGGTGGCGGTCAGCGAGAAGACGTCCTTGTCGGGGTCGAGGCTGGGCTCGCGGCGCGGCGGGTAGCCCGTGGTCGCCACCACGTCCGAACCGTTGAAGTAGCGCGAGTACTGGAGGACGACCTGGTCGCGCGCGTTGAAGTCAGTGCGGAAGATGAGCCGCGGCGAGAGGATCGAAAAGGCCTGCTCGCTCTCGTCGATGTCGGGGGACACGTAGTCGTAGCGCCCCGAGAACGCGAACCACGAGAGCGCCGAGTAGGTTACCTCGCCGCCGACCTTCAGCTTGCCGACGCCGTCGTAGATCGGGTCGTCGCTCGAGACCCTGGTGTGCATCCCGAACAGGCTGACGAAGACGTCCGGCGCGTACCCCGAGTAGGGCTCGGGGTAGCGCAGGAGCTTGCCCAAGCTGAGGTCGTATTGCCCCGCCAGGGTGAGCAGCGAGCCGTTCCCGCCGCTCGCGGGACCGAAGTACTCACGAATGAGGCCTGGACCGCCGAAGGCGTTGAGCACGCGGACCACGCCCGAGACGCTGCGCGCAGCGTCCGCGTTCGTGTACGCGCCGCCCAGGTAGAGGTGACCGTACTGCTGCAGGGTGAAGCGCAAGTCGGCGCCCAGCACGTCGATGCTTCCGTCGGGCTGCACCGTGGGCGTCGCCCGGTCGTCCTGGCTGAACGCGCCGACGTAGTGGAGCCCGAGCTGGACCGTGTTCGAACCCGTGAGCATCGCGTGCAGGTGATGCGCGAAGCTCGTTCCGACGTTCGGATCCGCGAAGCCGTTCCAGCCGGCGGGCTCCATGCCGATGGGCGCCTTGTTGAGCTGCCCCATGATGCCGTGCTCGAGCGAGAGCGCGAGCTCCGGGCTCAGGCGCGCCTGCAGGCGCGCGGTCTCACCCACGCCGCCGACCCGAGCGATCACGGGCGTGTTGTAGCGACCCAGATCGTACTCGCCCATCGTGCCGTAGCGATCCGCGAACGCGCCGACGTCGAACTGAAAGTCGACGCTGCCGAGGCGAGGCAGGCGAAACGTCAGGAACGAGTCCGCGATGCCGAGCTGGGAAGGTGGGTCGAAGAACGCCGTCGCGTTGGTCGCGCTGCGAGCCGCGACGATCACGGTCGCGATGACGTAAGGGTTACCGTAAGAGAAGTTGAGCTGCACCCACGGTTCCGGCGTGATGCTCGTGTACTCGAACTGCTCGAAGTCGCCCGGGACGAGCGGCGGGGTGTGATAGACGCGCTTGTACTGGTCGACCGTAGGGTTCTCGCGTTCGTTCAGGCCGACGCGGAGCGGCAGCGTGACGTAGCCGTGCAGATCGAAGCGAAAATCGTGACGGTTGCGCGGAGCCTCGCCGTAAGCGGGCGTGAGCGTGCCGAGCGGCGGGCTCGTCTGGGGAACGCCGGGAGAAAGGCTAATGCCGAGGAGTGGGTCGTCACCGGCGCGCTTCGGCTCCTTGCTCTTCCTCGGCTGCGGCGTCTCGACGACGGGAGGGAGCGCGGGCACCGTCTCCGCCGCTGAGGGCGCGGGTTGCTCCGCTTCGGGTGCTGGCGCGGCAGGTGCTGGCGCGGCAGGCGCGGGCTCGGCTGGCGCCGCGGGGACCGGAGCGGCGCCCGGAGGCGCGGGCTCGGCCGGCGGATTCTGAGGAGCGGGCGCGGGTTCGGGGGCGGGCTGCGCGCCAGCGTGATGCGCGAGCGCGAGCACAGCGACCGCCGTGAGCAGCGAAGAGATGCGGATCGTATCGTTGTTCAGTAATGCCGGCATGACGCCCTCACCACCAGATGGTCCCGTAAAGGGCGAGCACGTGCTCGTCGTACTTGCCTGAAGTCGTGTTCGCGTAGCGGCTGTCGCCCTTGGGCTCGCCGTTCGAACCTTGAGGCACCACCAAGTCTCCGTTGAAGAAGCGCGAGTACTGCAGCGTGAGCGCCTCGCTCGTCTGCCAACCCGTGCGGAAGATGGCCTTGCCGGTCAACACCGCAAACGATTGATCGATGTCGCGCGTGTCGGGCTGCGCGTAGTCCACGCGCCCGGAGGCGGCGAGCCACTCGAGCAGGCCGTAGGTCGCCTCGAACCCGAGCTTGAACTTGTGAACCCCGTCGAACTGCTTTCGGGCGCTGTTCGGATACGTCGAGTCGTCGTCGCTCGTGAAGTAGCCGTACAGACCGAAGAAGCTGAGCTGCAGGTCGGGTCCCTCGCCCCAGAAGTCCTCCGGGTAGCGCAGCAGGGTACCGAGGCTCACCGTGTACTGCCCGCCGACCAGCGTGATGCTGCCGGTGCCGTCCGAGGTGGGGCCGAAGAAGCGCTGGATGAAGTTCTTGCCGCCGCCGGTGTTGAGCACCTGCACCAAGTCACCGAGTGAGATCGTGCTGGTCGCCTTCGAGTACGAGCCACCGAGATAGAGGTAACCGAAGCGGCCCGCCTCGACGCGCACGTCGGCGCCGTAGATGTCGAGCGCGCCGTCCGGGATACGCCGATCTTCGGTCACGGCGACGATCGAGCGATCCGAAAGATCGTCACGGCTGAAGCTACCGACGTAGTGCAGGGCGGGCCGCACCACGCCGCCGAAGTCGGCGCCGAGGTGGTAGTGATGCGCGAAGGTCGAGCCCTGCTCCGGCGAGGCGTAGTCGTTGTCCTGGCGAGGGACGAGATCGAAGGGCGTGCGGTTGAAGTCGCCCTTGAAGCCCTGCTCGAGCTCGAGCGAGAAGCCCTGCGAGAGCTTGTACTTGGCGGTGACCGTCTCGCCCACGCCGTAGATGCTCGCGATCAGCGACGCACCGTACTGCCCGTCGCTGAACTTGGCCATCGCGCCGTAGCGATCCGGGAACACGCCGAGCCGCGCCGTGAGCGACAGCTTGCCGATCGGCGCCGGCAGGTAAGTGAGGTACGCGTCGTTGATCCAGGACTGCGACGGCGCCTTGAAGTACCCCGCCGACTCCATCGACTCGGAGAGACCCCACGCGCCGATCTGCACCGTCGCGACGAGATCGCTCATCGCGTAGGAAAAGTTCAGCTCGGTCCACGGATTTTGCACCGTGTTCGTCGACTCGAAGTAGCCGAACTCGCCCGGGACCACCGGGTCGCCGTGGAGCGTGAGGCCGCTCTGCCCGTCGACGGGATCGGGGCGCTCGCCGAAGCCGGCGCGGATACCGGCCTGAAGGTAGCCGCGAAATTGGAGCTTGCCCGGCGCGGGTCGATACGGGGCACCAAAAGCAGGGGCGACCCCGCCCGGGAGCACGCTCGCTCCTCGGGGGCAAGCGGTGAGAGCCCGATGCCGAGCTCCTCGCGCTGCCCTGGGACGTAGCCAGGCGGAGGCATGGCTTCGGCCGCCTCGAGGTCCGCGATCGGATCTTCCTCCAGTGGTGTGTTCGTCGCCGTGGCGAGGTCCTCGGCGAGAGCAGGGCACGACACCAGAGCTGCAAAGAGCAACCCGAGAGCTTGCCGCGAACGAGAGCGAGAAAGCACCATGCCTCAGCCGTCAACGCTTGCGGCGAAAGAACGCCACGTCGTCGATCCAGAAGTCCCAGTAGCCGTGAGCGAAGCTGAAATTCAGCGACCAGATGTCCTCGATCGCGAAGCGCTTCTGTTGCAGGCCCCAGCCCGCTTGCCGCATCTCGACGAAGTCGAGCGCGAACGGGCGCCACGTTTCGTCGAGCGTCGCGTAGCCTCCGAACTTGTCGCAACCGAGCGCAGGTCCGTCTTCCGGCGCGTTCGGCGTGCAGCCGTCCGGGTTCACCGGACCCTTGAACTTCTTCGGATCGTTGCGCGTGTCGTCGGTGTTCAGATCCGAAACATCGAGGCGGATGTTCTTGCGCCCCGCCGGCGTGGCGCGCGCCCAAAATACGATCCCGTCCCACTCGCTCGCGTCGGTGCCCACGTTGTACGTGGGCTCACCCTCGGGGATGTTCGGATCCTCCGCGTTCATCCCGTGGTAAAGCCCGCCGCCGTAGTCGCTGTAGGGACCGCCGTAGACGTGGAGCGCCTGCAGGCTGCCGCAGCGGCCTCCGCCCTCGATCACGGCGACGTCCAGCATCGCCATATCGGCGCTGCCGTCGGAGCTCGCCTCCCATCCACTAACCGGGGGGACCTCGAAATCCGCGATGGGCTCGAGGATCAAATGATCGGTCGCGCCGCACTCGATCGGGCTCCGCGGCTCGGAGTCGTCGCTGCACCCCACTAGCGCCATCGCGAGGAGCAAGAGCGCGCGCTTCATTCGTCGCACC
>JAEZYO010001006.1 GCA_023419055.1 Pseudomonadota bacterium
TTCGCATGGGTATGCCCGACGACGAGCCCATCGAGCATCCGCTCGTCACGCGCAGCATCGAGAACGCGCAGCGCAAGGTCGAGGAGCGCAACTTCGACGTGCGCAAGAACCTCCTCGAGTACGACGACGTGATGAACGCGCAGAGGAAGACCGTCTACTCCCTGCGCCAGCAGCTCTTGCTCGGCCAGTACTCGCCGGAGGAGATCGACGAGAGCGGCAAGAGCACGGGCAAGCCGCGTCAGATCCCGCTGAACGAGGAAATCAAGGCGCTGGTGGACGGCCCCGTCGCGGGCCTGGTCGGGATGTTCTGTGATCCGCAGGTCTCGCCCAGGGCCGAGAACGGCAAGACCCGCTACCCGACCGCCGAGGAGATCGAGAAAGCCGACAAGATCGTCGAGCTCGAGAGCCTGCAGCACGAGGTGTACCAGCTCTGGGGCGCCAAGCTCGACCTCGAAGAGCGCCGTAACTGGAAGCCGATCCAGGTCTACGAGCGCCTCGACGAGATCGTGCCGCAGGCGCTCTCGGAGCAGCGCGAGCGCGTGCTCGATCTCCTGGACCGCGTCGTCAGCGCCATGGTCGAGGAGAGCTGCCCCGAGAACCGTCCGCCCGAGGACTGGGACTGGAACGGGCTTCGTCAGGGCTTCCGCGAGCACTTCAAGGTCAAGCTCGACGACGACATCGACACGCTCGGCGACGCGGACGCGGTGGTCAAGCGCCTGTACGCGAAGGCCGAGGAGCTCTACCTCCAGAAGGAGAAGGCGCTCGGCACCGAAATCGCTCTGCGCGTCTTCCGTCACATCTACACGGAAGGCATCGACGAGGCCTGGGTCGAGCACCTCTCCAACATGGAGCACCTGCGCGACGGCATCGGCCTGCGCGGCTACGGGCAGCGCGACCCGAAGAACGAGTACAAGAAGGAAGGGTACAACCTCTTCCTCAACATGATGGCTCGCGTGTCGAGCAACGTGCTCGTCCGCTTCTTCGAGGTCGAGGTCCAGCGCCAGGAGGACGTCGCGGCTCTCGAGCAGGAGGCGGAGCGCCGCCACCAGGCGGAGCTCGACGCGGCCATCGCTCGTCACCCGAGCGCGCAGCCCGAGGATCCGATGGCGGAGCTCAACCAGCTGCGCGAGTCGGCGGCGGCCCCCGCGCCCCGAGCGCCGGTCAAGGCCGGTCCCCGCATCGGGCGCAACGATCCCTGCCCCTGCGGGTCGGGCAAGAAGTTCAAGCAGTGCCACGGGTCGGTGCTGGAAGAGGACGAGGGCGGCGAGGAGCCGCAGCCGAGGGCCTGAGCGTCCCGGGCCTCGCGGATGATCGAGGTCTCCCACCTGACCAAAGACTTCGGCACCGTAGTTGCGGTGACCGACGTCTCGTTCGGCGTGAGCAAGGGCGAAATCGTGGGCTTCCTGGGGCCGAATGGCGCCGGAAAGTCCACGACGCTCCGCATCGTCGCGGGCTTTCTCGGCGCGACGTCGGGCCGCGTGGTCGTCAACGGGCACGACATCGTCGAGGAGTCGCTCGCCGCGCGCCGGTCGCTCGGCTACATGCCGGAGTCCGCCCCGCTCTACCCCGAGCTCAGGGTGCGCGAGTACCTCGCGTTCCGCGCCGCCCTGAAGCAGGTGCCGGCGCGTGAGCGCAAGCGCGCCGTCGAGCGCGCCATGGAGCAGAGCGGAGCGAGCGAGATGGCCGAGGTCGTGATCGGCCACCTCTCGAAGGGTTACCGTCAGCGAGTCGGTCTCGCCGACGCGCTCGTCAGCCGCCCGCCGCTCCTCATCCTCGACGAGCCGACCGCGGGCCTCGATCCGAACCAGATCCTCGAGGTGCGGCGCCTGATCCGCGAGCTCGGGCAGGAGCACACGATCCTGATCTCGACGCACATCCTCTCCGAGGTGGAAGCGGTGTGCGAACGAGCGGTCGTCATCGCGCGCGGCAAGCTCGTGGCAGAGGGCAAGCTCGACGAGCTCCGCCGCCTGCGCCACGCGCGGGCCGTCGGCGTGCTCGTTCGCGGTGACATCGAGAGCGCCAGGTCGGCGCTCGAAAGCGTCGAGGGCCTCGACGATCTCTCGATCGAGACCGAGGAAGGAGAGCTCTTGCGCGCCGGCTTCCGCACCGAAAGCTTGCGCGATCCCGGCGAGCTCATCGAACGCGCCGTCGCCGCGCTCGTCGCTCGAGGGCTCGGTGTCCGCGCGGTCGAGCGGCGTAGCAGGAGCCTCGAGGACGTGTTCGCGGAGGTCACGCGCGACGCCCCGGAGGAGCCCTCGTGACGGGCGTCCTCGCCATCTACCGGCGTGAGATGCTGAGCCTCTGGGTGACGCCCCTCGCCTGGGTGCTCCTGTTCGTCTTCCTGCTCCTCCAGGGCGCGATCTTCTACTGGATCGTCCTCCACTTCTCGCAGATGAGCGATCTCGCGCTCGAGATAGGGCCGCTCCAGGCCTACTTCGGGCAAGACTCGGTGCTGCTCTTGATGACGCTGCTCCTCCTGTGTCCGGCGCTCACCATGAGAAGCTTCGCGGAAGAGCGAAGGAGCGGCACCATCGAGGCGCTGATGACCGCGCCGGTCGCCCCTGGCGGGGTCGTCGTCGGCAAGTACCTGGCGGTGCTCACGACCTACACGCTGATGTGGGCGCCGACCCTGCTCTACGTGCTCATCTTGCGGAAGACGGGCAGCGTCGACTGGCCCACCGTGGCCACGAGCTACCTCGGTCTGTTCGGCGTGGGGGCGGCGTACCTCGCGCTCGGCCTGCTCTCGAGCGCCCTCAGCAAGAGCCAGCTCATCGCCCTCCTCATCACGATCGGTCTCGAGTTCGGCTTGTTCATCCTCGGCATCGGCGAGTTCATCTTCGAGCCCGGGCTCCTGCAAGACATCGCGGCGCACGTCTCGATGGCCTCGCAGATGGAAGAGCTCTCGCGCGGGATCGTGGATCTCAGGCGCGTCGTGTTCGATCTTTCCGTGCTGATCACGAGCCTGTTCGTCACGACGCGCGTGGTCGACTCCTGGAGGTGGGGTTGAGCTCGCGCGAGCGCCCGGGGACGAGCCGGAGCCGCAAGGCGCTCTCGGCGGTCGGCGTGTTCGCCGCGGTGGTGCTCGCCGTGAACGCGAACGTGCTGGTCGCGCGCTGGTACACGCGCTGGGACGTCACGAGCGAAGGGCTCTACACGCTCTCGCACGCCACCAAGGCGACGCTCGCCGCGATCGCCGAGCCGATCCAGGTGGTCGTGCTCCTGAGCCGCGACGACGCGCTCCTGCCGCGCGTACGCCAGATGCTGTCGGCCTACTCGGGCGAAACGACCCGGCTCGAGGTGCGCTACGTCGACCCACAGCGTAACCCCGCGGAGTTTGCAGCGATCCAGGAGCGATACAAGATCCTCACCGGCCGCACCGAGGACGACAAGCTGGTGACCGACGCGGCGATCGTGATCGCGCGCCGGGACCGCGCCTGGTTCGTGACCGCGGACGACGTCACCGCCTTCGACGACGAGGGCCGCGCCAAGCCGCGCCTCGAGCAGGCGCTCACGGAGGGCATCGCGAACGTGCTCTCGAGCGAGCGAGCGGTGCTCTGCTTCTCGGAGGGGCACCAGGAGGCGTCGCTCGGCGACGTGGGCCCGAACGGGCTCGCCGAGCTCCGGCACGCTCTCGAACGCAACAACTTCGACGTCACTCCCGTGAACCTCGAGCAACCCGACGCGGACCGCGCGCTCTCGCGTTGCCGCGCGCTCACGATCGTGGGGCCCGAGGTGCCGTTCTCGAAGGAGGCGGCGGCGCGAGCCGTGCGTTACGTGGAGCAAGGGGGTAGCGCCGCGCTCTTCGCCTCCGCGCGCGTCGGCAGCGAAGGAGTGGTGCGCGAGACAGGGCTCGAGCCCATCGCCGCGCTCGCCGGCGTGAAGCTCGGTCACGACGTGGTGCTCGAAGCCGATCCGAGCGCGCGGTTGCCTCGCGGAGCGGGCGAAGTCTTCTTCGCCGTGCCGAAGGCGCACGAGATCACGAACGGCCTCGTGCGTGACGTGAAGGTCGACTTTCGCGTGCTCTTGTCTCAAGCGCAGAGCCTCGAGCTCGAGCCCACGAGCGCCGCCAAGGAGCTTCTGCTCTCGAGCGATCAGGCGCTCGCCATCGACGATCTCTCGCCGTTGCTCCAGGGCAAGCCCATCCCCGACGGGATCCAGGCTGCCACGCGCCTGCTCGCCGCCGCGAGCGAGCTCCCGAAGCCACCGGGCAGCCAGGCCAAGTACGGCCCGCGGCTCGTCGTGGTCGGCGCCACGAATCCGCCGGAAAACCGCAGCTTTCGGGACGCCGCGCTGGTCGGCGACCGGCTCTTCACCGAGAACGCGCTGGCCTGGCTCTCGGCTCGGCCCGCGCTCGTCAACGTCCCGGAAAAGTCGGCGCACGAGGTCGGGCTCGCTCTGACCGAGGACGCGCTCGGCGAGGTCTTCCGCTACGTGCTCGTCTACATGCCGGCCGTCGCGGCGCTGCTCGGCGTGCTCTTGATGCTGGACCGCCGCAAGCGCGAGAAGACGAGCCGCGATGCGGCCCGCGCCAGGGAAGCTACCAAGTGAAGCTCAGGAACGCCTGGCCGCACCTCCTGATCGCCGGGCTCGCCGTCGGCTCGACGCTGGCGGTGGTGCTGACGCGCCACCGACCGACCACGGCCGAGACCGAGGCTCGCGCCAAGAACCTGCTCCGGGTCTTCCGCGAGGACGAGCTCTCGCGCATCGCGCTCAGCGGAGCCGCGCCGATCGCGCTCGAACGGCGCGGTCGAGGCGACGCTCGCGCCTGGGCGCTCGTTCCGAGCGGTGAGCGCGCCGATCAGGAGGCCGTCGAGCGAGTGATCGCGGCGCTCGGGTTCGCGGTCCCGGCGCGCGCGGCCTCGGAGGCTCCGGCCGCAGCGGGCATCGACGAAAGGAGCGACAAAATCGAGCTCACATCCGGGGACGTCCGCTACGAGCTCCGGCTCGGCAAGCCCGTGGCGCCGCCGGACGGCGCGGCCTACCTCGAGCTCCGCGCCGAGGGCGCGCCGGGCAGCGGCGTCTACGTCGTCCCGAGAGACGTGGTCGCGCTGTTCTCGACCGATTTCGACTCGCTCCGCGACGCTCGCCTGGTGGCGTGGGGCGAACACTCGCTCGCCTCGCTCGAGCTCGAGACAAGAGCGGGCAAGACGCGCGTCGAGCACGCGCGCGGCCTCGCCTGGAAGCTCGCCTCCGGACAGCGCGCGAGCCGCGCGGCGCTCGAGCCGGTCTTCGACGCGCTGGCAGGGCTCAAGCTCGAGAAGTTCCTCGAGCGCGAGGCCGCGAGAGCCCTCGTCGGCGGCGCGCCGGTCGCGAGGGTGCGCGCGACGCCGCGCGAAGGCGCCGCCCTGACGCTTGATTTCGGCGCTGCTTGCCCGGGAGAGCCCGAGCTCGTCGTGGTGTTGGACACGAGCCCTACCGGGAAGGCCGGTTGCACGTCGCGAACGGTGCTCGATCGCCTCAGCCTCGACGCGGCCTCGCTGGTCGACCGCTACCCGTTCAGCGCGCGCCCCGACGAAGTCGAGGAACTCGCGATCGAGCGCGGCGGGCAATCGCTCGTGCTGGTGCGCAAGGGGACCGCGTTCTTGCTGCGCAAGCCCTCCGAGGCCCAGGTCGGATCCGAAGCCGGAAACGCCCGCGTGAACGCCGTCGTCCGCGCGCCGGCCGACATCGTACCTTCCCCCAACCTGAAAGAGCTCGGGCTCGCGCCCGCCGAGGGGCGCGTGAAGGTGCTCTCGCCGGGCGACGAGGAGGGCAGTGAAGAGAGCGTCGAGCTCGGCAAGCGCTCCCCCGACGGCACTCTCTACTTGCGCCGGGACGACGGGATCGTGCTCGCCCTCGCCCGAGACGCGGCCCGAGCGTTCGAGGTCGACACGACGCTCCTCAGGAGCCCTTCGTTGCTCTCCTTCTCGCAGTCGGAGCTCGTCAGCGTGACGCTCAGCTCTCCCGAGCAGCAAGAGCTCCGCCGCGGCCAGACGGGCTCGCTCGAGCTCGCGACGCCTCGCGGCTTCACCCTCGACTCCCCGCTCGCCACCGAGCTCGGGTTCACGCTGGGCGCGCTCTCGGCGCAAAGCTTCGTGGCGGATCGTGACGACGGCAGCTTCGGCCTGGGCAAGCCGCGCTCGCGTACCAGCGTCACCTTCGAGAGCGGCGACGCCGGCGCCGTCACTCGCACCCTCTTGGTCGGCGCGGCCACGCGCGGCGGCTACTACGCGCGCTTCGAACACGATCCCGCCGTCTTCGTGCTCGGCCGCGAGAGCGTCGAGAAGATCGAGCAGCTTTTCGTGGACCGCGCGCCGTTCCTCGTCGATCCGGAGAGCGTCACGCGGCTCGAGCTCGAATCGAACGGCGAGCGCGTGGCGCTCGCCGAACGCAACGGCGCGCTCGGCCCCGTGACGCCCGCCGATCTCTCGCCGGCGCTGGTCAAGGGCGTGCTGGACGCGCTCGGCTCGCTCCGCGCCGACGCCACGCTACACACGGGCGCCGCCCGCCCGGAGGAAGGCTTCACCAGGCCTCGCCTGGAGGTCCGCATCGAACGCAAGCCGGGCGCCGGAAAGCCCGTCGCGTTCACGCTCGGGGCCGCCGACGAGCACCAGGGAGTCAGCGTCTTTTTTGCGCGTGTCAAAGGCGTGGACGCCACCTTCGCGATCGCGAAGAGCAAGCTCCGGCCCCTCCTCGACTTGTTCTGATTTTGGTTTGGGGCTTGTTCCCGGGGTGAAACCATCGGTGGGCCGCGAGGTCCCTCAGCCGTTCGCGGGCGACCCGACGGAATGAAGCAGGTCGTCGCGGAAGGCGTACATCGACGCCCTTCGTGCGCTCGGCTCGCTCTCGCGAGAATGGGGAGCGAGCTCCCGCGCGAGGCGATCGCAGAACGAGACGAAAGAAGAGCGCTTCAGGAACTCCGGCGCGAGTGAGGGAGTGTTGCACTCATCTGATCGCGCCGGCCCGGGAGCGGTTCCATCACGCTCGACTTTGAGGCTCGATGGCGGCTCTAGCAAAATCGCGCTCGTCGGCGGGGTGGTCCGCAGGCAGCAGGGAACTAGACAGAATGGTTGGACCAGCCAACCTGCAAAAACGCGGGTTACGCTGCCAGCAACGACGCAAGCAGGCGCAGAGCCGCATGCAGGAGGCTCGGCCAATGCAGGAGGTACGATTCATCGGTCTGGACGTCCACAGGGACAGCATCACGATCGCGGTGGCTGACGGGGACACGATCTCCGCGCATGCAGGGACGTTCACCGAAAGCGATGGAGGCTGCGGCTGTCGAACCGCGCGCTCCCGCGGAGCGACGAGCTCGTGCGCCTTCTGGCTGCTCGCGGTGGCCGCCGCGACCCTGCGCCGCGGCCGACGTCAGTTCAAGAGGTCGGGTTCGACCGCGTCATCCGGCGCGGGATGAAAAATGGCGTCCCAATTCTTGCGGTAGGTATCGGTCGCCACCTGTGCCGGCCCCTTGTGCGAGTGAGTGCTCGCGCTCGGGGCCGGAAGCTCGGTCTCGACGTCGCAGAGCAGAGGGAAATCGCTGCGCGGCGTCATGCGGACGACCTCGCCGTGGATCGGCTTGCCCTGCTCGAGGGGCCGCACGTCAGCGAGCTCCACTCGATCGTCCCGTCGGCGGATCACGCGCAGGCCCTGGCCGTCGGCGGTGCGCCCGTGGATCAGCGCCACGTCGATCTTCTCGGCCTTCTTCTGCGCGTTTCGGCTGTCGGGCTTCTGCTTGCTCACGGCCTTCACCTGCTCGAGCAACCCGTAGGGTGAAACGAGCGTAGCACGACTTTCGCTCCGGGCGCCCGGCCCGCTCACATCCCGATCGCGGTGCGGAACACCCAACCGGGCGTGCCCTTGGTGTCGTACTTGATTTGGTACCAGTCCCCGCTGCGACCGGTCACGACCACCCGCGTCCCCGAGAGGATCCGGGCAACGACCTTTCCGTCACGCGAAGGACCAGAGCGGACGAGGGCTACCTCCCAGCTCACGGTGGCTCGACCGCTCGCCGGAGTCACGGGAATGTCCGCCGCGGCTGCCGCTCCCGGCTCGTCCCCCGTAGTGGCCGGGGCAGTGAACTCCAACCGGTAAAACAGGTTGTAGAAACTCTGCTCGTGCTCGAGGCCCTCGAGGTTCACGTCGGCGAAGGCCTTGGTCGCGCACTCGATCAGCGACTCTGCGTCGCCTTCCTCGAGCGTCGTGCTCTTCCCGCTCGCGATACGAACCAGGCGATTCTTGTCGAAGTCGACCTCGAAACCGAGCGAGAGCACGCCGTTCAAGCCCGCCGCACCTTCGCACGCCGCGAGCGTGCCGAGCCGGGTCCGGGCGACCCGATCGAAATCGATCTTGTCGCAGCGCTCGACTCTTCGCCCCCGTTGATCACGACAGCTCGTCACTGAAAGCTCCCCGATCACGGGGCCCGCCACGGGTGGCGCATCGGGGCTCGTCGCAGGGGTTGGCTGAGCCGGCGGCGGCGGGGGCGTGGGTGCAGCCGACGACGCGACCGGCTCGCCGCCGAGGCCCGGCGCCGGAGACGCGGGGGTGGGGGCGCTCGGCACCAGCTTGAAGTCCGCCCACATCGGCCAGATCGCACCAATGGCGAAGCCCGCCAAGGCGATCAGCCCGACTCTTCCGAGGCGGGGCGAGTCGTCCTGGGGGATCTCGACCTTCAGGGGCTGCCGGCGTCGCTCGACCGCCATCTCGGCCCGGTCGTAACACGGGAACCGCCGATGGAAAAAGGGAACTAGGCCGAAGGGCTGGAATCCCCGGGGGGTTGTGGGAGGATACTGCCCGCTCGTGAGATACTGTGAGCGCTGTCGCCTCAAGTTTCCCGCCGAAAGCAACGTGTGCTTCGTGTGCGGGGCCGGCCTGGTCGCCTTCCAGGACCCTCGCATCGGCACGACCATCTCGGGGCGGTATCAAATCGAGAGCGTCCTCGGCGAGGGCGGGATGGCCACGGTCTACGCGGCGCATCATCGCCTGGTCGACAGGCCGTGCGCCGTCAAGGTGATGAATCCTCAGCTCGCGAAGAACGAGGTCATTCGCGAGCGCTTCCGGCGTGAGGCCAAGGCGGCGCAGAAGCTCGCGCACCCGAACATCATCGAGATCTTCGATCAGGGCGAGCTGCCGGACGGCAGCCTGTTCCTGGTCATGGAGCTGCTCGAGGGGCAAACGCTCGCGGACCTCCTGACGCACGGAGGCGTCCCCATCGAGCGGGCGCTCCCGATCACGATCCAGGTCGCCCGGGCGCTCGCCCGCGCGCACGACCTCGAGGTGATTCACCGCGATCTCAAGCCGGAGAACATCTTTCTCGCCGTCGACGAAGACGGCAGGGATCACATCAAGCTGCTCGATTTCGGCATTGCTCGCTCGATGCAGGACGCGCGCCTCACCGGGGCGGGAGAGGTGTTCGGGACGCCGCAGTACATGGCTCCCGAGCGCATCACCTCCATCGACGCGGGCCCCGCCGCCGACCTCTACGCGCTCGGCGTGATTTTGTACGAGATGCTGACCGGGGAGCTCCCGTTCGACGCGTCGGACGTCGCGACCTTCTTCATCAAGCACATGAAGGAGCCGCCGCCGCCGCTCCGCAGCCGAAATCCCGACGTGCCGGAGGCGGTCGAGCGGCTGGTGCTGGAGCTTCTGGAGAAGGACCCGAAAGATCGCCCGGTGGACGCGCACCGCGCCCACGGCGATCTCTTGCGGCTCGCGGGGGCGCTCGGCATTCCCGTGCCCACCGAGATCGCGGAGACGACGGAGACGTCACGCGGTCCGGCGAAGACCTTGCCTCCGGTCGCCATCGACCGCTGGGTGAAGCGCACCGCCGTCTTCGATCAGATGCTGGGCGCAGCCTACCCGAAGGAGCGACCGGCGGAGCTCGTGACGCTGCTCGCGGAGGTGAAGAAGCTCGTGCGCGAGATCGGCGATCTTCGCAGCCGCGCGGTGGAAGATCAGCGCGCCCTCGAGTCGATCGAGGCGCGCGGTCGCGAATCGCGCGCTCGCTTCGGGCACGCCGTGGACGCGCTCGGCATCGACGCCAGCAAGGCGCGTGACGAGCTCAAGGCAGCGACCATCGCTCAGAGCACGGCGACCCAGAAGTTCGACGCCTTCCGCGAGACGATGAAGGCGGCGCTGCAAGAGGTCTTGCGCTGGGAGGGTCGCTCGGCGTTTCAGGAGCCCTACCGTCAGCTCGCAGAAGCTTACCGGGCGGCGGCGGACGTCACCGACGCGTGGCTCGAGGCCAGGCGAGAGCAGGCGGAGGCGCAAGCGAACGTCGCGGCGCGGAAGGGCGAGGTCGACGATCTCGAGTTCCAGATCCAGGCGCTACGCAACGCGCTCGCCAACCACGAAGAGCTGCTCGAGCTCGAACGGAGCTCACAGATGAAGGCCATCGGGGACCTCGGACGCCGCGCAGACGAGCTCGAGGTGCAGCTCCTCGAGCTCGCGACCCGTTTCTGCGCGCCGCTCCGGCGAAAGCCGGAGCTCGAGTCGCTCTTCTTGAGCCTGGAAGCCGACGCCGCCTGAGCGGGGCTTGGCTCGGCCAGACGACCTACACTGCCAACTGAGCCGCCACCTGGGTTGACAATTCGGTAAAATTGTGGCGCAATTGCTGGCGCATGGGGGTCGTTGTGCTGCCAACTCAGTTGACGATCCGCGGCCGGAGCTTTGCGCTCGTCGAGCCGTTGGGAGAAGGCGCGACCAGCGCGGTTTGGCTCGTCCGTTCGGGCCAGGACGAGCTGGTGGTGAAGGTGGGTCGGGACTCGACGCAGCGAAGCCGCTTCGCCGACGAGGCGCAGCGTCTGCTCCTCGTCGACTCTGCGCGGATCGTCTCGCTCGCCGGCGCCGGAGCGCTGGGGGACGGCACGCCCTATCTGGCGTTGACCCGCGCCGCGGGCGAGCCACTGGCGACATTGCTCGAGCGTTCTCTTGCACCCGATCCGGAGCTCGCGCGGGTCGTCGCACGTGACGTCGGGACCGCGCTCGCCGATCTGCATCCGAGCGGGCTCTCGCACGGGGATCTGAAGCCGGCGAACATCGTCGTGGAGCTCGCCGGGGGACGGCCGAGTGGGGCACGCCTCGTCGATCTGGGGCTCGCCGGGGCCGCCGACGAGAACGTGCCGCGCGGCGGCACTCGCCGCTACCTCGCGCCGGAAGTCTTCGACCAGAGACCGAGCGGGGACGCTCGGCAGCGCGATCTGTGGGCGCTCGGCTTCGTGCTCGCCGAGATCCTGCTCCCGGAGCTCCGCCACGCCGAGAAGCCGGATCCCGCAGAGTTCGCTGGCCTGCCGGAGCCGTTCTCCTTCCTGCTCTCCGCGTTGCTCACGAACAGTCCTGGAGCGCGGCCTTCGGCGAGTTGGATCGCGCGAAAGGCTCGCACCTTCGAGGACACGGAGCGGCAGGGCGCGCTCGTCGAGGCGCGCCGCCGCGCCATCGAGCACGCCTACCTCGCGGTGCGGCGAAACGAGCTCTACGCGCTCGCTCGAGCGGAGCGGCTCGAGCTCGACGTTGCGGGTCTGCCGCGGCGTTGGCTCGAAGGCGCTCTGGCCCTTTGCCGTGAAGTCGCCGAGCTCCGCGGGGACGCGCTCCTGAATCGCTCGGAGCGCCTCGGCGATCTCTCGCAGCTCGGCCGCTCGCGCTGGCTCGTTTCGCTCGTCGGGCCTGCCGCAGCGCACTGGCCCGCGCTCTCGGTCGAGTCCGATCACGAGCTCGCCGAGCGGCTGCTCTCCGCGGTCGAGCACGTGGAGCCGGAGCGCCTGACCTTGAGCGCCGTGGAAGCGCGGGGGCGAGTCGAACGGCGCTGGGAGAAGAGCCACGATCCCGTCGAGCTCGCGCTCGCCCTCGAGTCCGGGGAGTCCGATCCCGCCCTCTTCGATCGAGCCGAGGAGCTCGTGCTCGTCGGCGCGAATCTACCGGTGGGGCTCGCGCTCGGCAGAGCGTTGCGCCGCGCGGGTCAGCTCGGCCGGGGCATCGCGCTCCTCGGTCGGCTCGACGATCGAGAAGCCGACGCGGAGGCCGCCGAGCTCGCGCGCCGAGCGAACGACGCGGAGCTCTGCCGCGCGCTCGTCCGCGCCGTGGGAGGAGACAACCCGACCGCGGTCTCTCGCGCCAAGGCCACGGAAGCGCGCTTGGAGCTCGACCGCGGGCAAGCCGAGCGGGCGCTCGACTTGATTTCGGCCGCGCCGGAGTCCCCGGCGTCGCTCGAGACGCGCGCGCTCGTCGAGCTTTCGCTCGGGCGCCGCAAGCTGGCGACGGAAACGCTCGAGCGAGCGCGCTTGCTCGCGCGCACGGACGAAGAGCGCGCGCGACTCGAGGCGGTCGGCGGAAACGTCGCGCACGCCGCCGGCGACGCAGAGGGAGCCCTCGCCGCGTTCCGGCGCGCGGCGGAGCTCGCCGCAAGGGCCTCGGCGGTCGTGGAAGAGGCGACGTACCTGACGGGGGTGGCCGCGGCCGCCTCCAACGTGGGTGAGCTCGGCGAGGCCATCGCCGCGGCGCGGCGCTCGCTCCTACTCTTCGAAGCGATCGGACGCGCCGGCGACGCGGCGCGCGCGGAGCTCTCCATCGCCGCGGCGCTCGCCGCGGCAGGCGCGCGAGTGGAAGCGCGAGAAGCGGCCCAGGATGCCGGCGCGCGTGCCAAGCGTGCCGGTGATCGGCGCTGCCGCGCCTACGCGCACCTGGTGCTCGCCGATATCGCGCCGGGCAGCGATCGCGAGGCCGTCGAGCACGCGCGCTTCGCCGCTCGAAACCTGGACCCGAGCGGTGACGACGCGCTCCGGGCCGCCGCTCGCCTGCACGAACGCGGGGAGGAGGTGGATCTCCCGCTGCTCGACGCCCGGGCGCGAGACCAGGGCACCGCGCTCGACGCGCGGTTCGATTGGTGGGCCGCCCGCGCGCGCCGCGCGGCGGCGAGCTCGGCTCCTTCCCGGGGCGACGCCATCTGCGCCGAGCTCCTGAAGCTCGCGAACGTCACCGCGCCGGTGGTCGTGCGCGGCCCGGCGCTCGCCGCAGGGGCGCGGCTGGCTGCCGAAATCGGCGACGGCGAGACCGCGCGGCGGCTCACGCTCTCGACCGCCGACGCGGCGCGCGAGCTCGTGCGCCGGGCGCCTCCGGAGCTCAAGGCGAGCGTCGCTTCGCTCGCGTGGGTGCGAGCAGCCGACGCCGCGAGCGCCGCGGAGGGCTTCGCCCCGGAGCAGCTTCGCGACGTCGAATCGCTCGTCCGAGCGCTCGGGCGTCGCGACGGGCTGCGCGCCTTGTTGCGCCAGGTTCTCGACGCGCTCGTGCTCTGGACCGGCGTGGAGCGCGGCCTCTTGCTCTTGAAGGCCCCCGGACAGAAGCTCCGGCCACGCGCGGCGCGCAACATCGGCCGGGGTGATCTCGGCCGCGAACAGCTCGAGCTCAGCCATTCGCTCGCCGAGCGCGCGCTCGAGCTCGGTGAGACCGTCGTGGCGGTCGACGCCGCGGGCGACTTGCCGGAAGTCCATCAGAGCGTTCACGCGCTGAAGCTCCGGAGCGTGCTCGCGGTACCGCTCATCGCGCACGGCGAAGCGCTCGGCGTCGCCTACCTCGACGACCGCGTGCGACGCGGCGCCTTCGGCCCGCGCGAGCTCTCCTGGGTGCGCCTGGTAGCGACGCTCGCCGCGCTCGCCATCGCGGACGCACGGGACGAGCTTTACCTGAGGCGCGCCGCGCGCCGCGCGCAGCGCGCGGAGGCGAAGCTCGCCAAGGAGCTCGCCAAGCGCGAGGCGGCGCTCGACGTGGCGGAACGCGAGCTCGCGCGCGCCCGCGACGGCCGCGAGCACCGCTTCGCGTACGACGAGATCATCGGGCAGAGCGAGGCGATCCGGAGCATGTTGCGCGTGGTGGACCGGGTCACGACCTCCGAGGTGCCCGTGCTCGTGATCGGCGAGTCCGGGAGCGGAAAAGAGCTCGTGGCGCGCGCGATTCACCAGAACGGTCCGCGCGGCAAGGGCGCCTTCGTCAGCGAGAACTGCGGGGCCATCCCGGAGAACCTGCTCGAGAGCACGCTGTTCGGCCACGTGCGCGGCGCCTTCACCGGCGCGTCGCGGCCGAAGGCTGGGCTCTTCGACGTCGCGCATCGCGGCACGCTCTTCCTCGACGAGATCGCCGAGATGAGCCTGGGCATGCAGACCAAGCTCTTGCGCGCGCTGCAGAACGGCGAGGTGCGGCCCGTCGGCTCCGAGACGACCAGGCGCGTGGACGTGCGCGTCATCGGCGCCACGCACCGTGACCTCGAGGCTTTGGTCGCCGCGGGCAAGTTTCGCGAAGACCTCTATTATCGGTTGAACGTGATCACGGTGCGCGTGCCGCCGCTCCGCGAGCGAGCCGGTGACGTCGCGCTCCTCGTGCGAAGCTTCGTGACCCGCTACGCCGGCGAACGGCGCGTGCGCGTGTCGAAGGCGGCGCTCGATCTGCTCTCCGCCTTCGCCTGGCCGGGGAACGTGCGCCAACTCGAGAACGAGGTCCGCCGCGCGCTCGTGCTGGCAGACGACCTGGTGCTCCCCGAACACTTGAGCCCGGAAGTGAGGAGCGGCGGCTCGGGGGAGACGGGGCGCTCCGACGGTCTCAACCTGCGCGAGCGCGTGGACGCGCTAGAAGCCGAGCTCGTGAGGACGGCCCTCCGCCGCACCGACGGTAACCAGACGCGCGCCGCCGAGCTCCTCGGGATCTCCCGGTTCGGGCTGCAGAAGATGATGAAGCGGCTGGAAATCGCGAGCACCCAACTTGTCGCGCCCCGGCTACCCGAGTAAGACCGAGCCCGCAAAATGGCGTCTCGCGGCGAGCCCGATCCGATCCTGAAGTGGGCGGGCGGCAAGCGACAGCTTGTTCCCCACATCCTGGGTCGGCTGCCGCGCAAGATGAAGACCTACTACGAGCCCTTCGTCGGTGGGGCGGCGGTCTTCTTCGCGCTCGCCAAGGAGAAGGAGCGGCGCTTCGAGCATGCCGTGCTCTCCGACAGCAACAAAGACCTGATCGCCCTCTACGAGGCGATCCGCGACGACGTCGACGGCGTGATCGAGAAGCTCTCGGAGCTGCCTCACTCCGAGCAGGACTACTACCGCATTCGAGACGAGCTTCGCCCGCGCTCGAAGGCCGCCAAGGCCGCTCGCCTCATCTACCTGAACAAGACCGGCTACAACGGCCTTTACCGCGTGAACAGCAAGGGCGAGTTCAACGTGCCGTTCGGACGCTACGCTCGCCCGAAGATCTGTGACGAGCCGCGGCTCCGCGCCGCGGCAGCCGTACTTCAGGGCGTCGAGCTCTTGGTCGAGGATTTCGAGGTCGTCTGCAAGCGCGCGAAGAAGGGCGACGCGGTTTACCTCGACCCGCCCTACCTGCCGGTCTCGCCGACGTCGAGCTTCGCCTCCTACCACAGCGTCCCCTTCGGGCTCGAGGAGCACGAGCGCCTGGCTCGGATGTTCGCCTCTCTCCAGCGTCGCAACGTGGCGGCGTTGCTCTCGAACTCCGACACGCGCGACACCCGCCGCTTGTTCGGGGAATTTGCCCTCGCCACCGTCCAAGCCACGCGCGCCATCAACAGCAACGCGAAGCGTCGTGGACCGGTGCCCGAGCTCCTGGTCGGCACCGAAGCTCGCTGACGCCTAGTCGCAGGTCGCTCCGGCTCGGATGAACGCCTGGATCGCGCGTAGCCGCGAACGGTCGAGCGCGACCTCCGGGCCGGTCAGGGGCATCGGCTCTCCGCGCACGAACCACTCCCGCAGCCGAGCTCGCTCGGGCTCGCTCGGCGGCAGACAAGCCTCGTCCTCCGCGACTCGGTAGGCGCTGCCGCAGAGGTCCGGATCTTCGGCGCTGCGACGATAATTCTCGGGCCGGACGATCAACTTGTACAAGAGGTAGCTGTTGTCGGGCCGACCCGGGTCGATGATGGGCATGTCGATCCCCATCCGGGCGGGGTTCTCGAGCACTTCGCCGGTGACCGTGCCGAGATCGGTCTGATGGGCGACCCGCCCGATCGCGGTCGAGAGCAGCGCATTGCCGGAGGACAAGTCGAGCCCCTGCGGGGCTCGGTCGGGGTTGTGGCAGTTGCTGCAGGCGCCCTGACCCGGGTTGGCGCTGAAAAACGTGAGCACGTCGCTACAGTCGGGCACCGGCTCCTCGGGAGCGAGGCCCTCCTCGACGGCGCTCGTGAAGAAGCTGAAGCTGAGCGGCCGGCGAGTCGCAGCGAGAGGCGCGCCGTCGAACGCACGGAACCCGAAGTCGTTGTCCTCGACGGGCACGGGCAGCTCGACCGTGTAGAGGGTGCGCGGTGCGAGGGGTCTCCCCTCGGGCAAGCGGTAGCGGACGACGCGCTCGACCAGGTCGTAGGTGGGCTGGAGGACATCGCCGCCCACCCCCGGCTGGTTGTTCGGGTTCCCGGTGTAAATGAGCAGCGACTGCCGGGTCGCAGTCGACGGGAGCAGCACTCGATCGAAGCGGAGCTCGATCGCGGTATCGATGGGCACGCCACACTCCGGTGGCGCATCCAGCGGACACTCGAGCCCTGCCCCATCCGACGGGTAGGTAGCCACGAGGCCGAGCGGCGGCCCCTGGAACGGTTCCGGCTCCGGCTCCCACTGGTCACAGCCCGCCACCAGGACGAGGAGACCCAACCCCGCGAGGGGACTCAGCTTTCGGCGTAAGTCGAGAGCTGGTCGAGGATCAGCTTCTCGCTGATACCCGTCCGAATGTGCTCGCGAAGGCAATCCGCCATCGTGATGAGGACGTCGTCCACGCCCTGCTCCTCGATGATCTTCGCCAGGAGGGCACGAGCCTCCTTGCTGTCCTCTTCGCGCAAGAGCTCGCGCACCTTCTCGAGCGAGATGTCGCCCTGGAAGTCGAAGTAGAGGTTTTCGAAAAGGTACCGAGCAAGCTCCTTCACGCCAGGCCTCCTTCGCCGCAAGCTGCACCCGTGGGGGTGCCTTGACCTCATAGCCGCCGGGGGGAACCCGGTGCAAGCGGATACGGGCGGTGGCGACGATTTTGAACGAATCGACGCGCATTTAGCGGCACCTCGCGAGGTTCGGATCACCCTGATCGTGACAGACCAGGCAAGGCCGAGCGTTCGCTCGGAGGGCAGTCCCACAACGACCCAGGAAGTCGGACGGGTGGGGGTTCGTTCCCTGACCCGGACTCGACCGCGGGCCCCTGATGCTGCCGCGGCCTCCTACCGCCGCGGTCGCGTGACACGTCGCGCAATCACGCTCCGTGTGGCAGCTCACGCAGGCGTTCAAATTGCGTTCGGCTTCCCACGCGTGATGGCTCCGCGTCCGGGCCCCGTCGGTCCAGACCGACTTCGGAGGATGAAAACGCCCCCGCTGCGTGAGCTTCCCGTACGGACCGGAGAGCGTCACGCCCACCCGCTGGTGGCAGGTGAGGCAGAACGATTGCTGGCGATGACAGCTGGTGCAGGTGGGGCTGTCCTGCCGCGCTGCAATCTCGTGCTGATTGATCCAGTCGTTCGGGTGCACCCGGCGCGGCCGTACCCGACCGTCGTGGCAGCTCGTACAAAACCGCTCCTGGTGGCAGTTCGCGCAGTAGCGGCTCTCGTCGCCGGCGATCGCCTTGTGGCGCTCGATCCAGTCCGGACCGTGCTCCGAATCGTGGAGCCACGCGGGCGGCAAGAGCTTGCCGGTGGCGAGACTGGTCTTGAGGAGGCCACCCTTCTCGGTCAGGTGGCAGGTCGGACAGGCACCGGACGCTTCACCCTTGGCAGTGGTGGCCTTCTGATGACAGCTGAGGCACCCCTTCATGCGCGGCAGCTGGTCCGCGGTGGCGAGGACCGTCTGGCCAACGTCGCCGTGGCACTTTTCGCAGCCCATCCCCCGCTCGAGGTGCAGCGCGTGGTCGAAGCGGAGGTTCGGACGCGGGATCGACACCCGCGCCACCGGTTCGCCCGCGCGGTAACCCACGTGACAGAAGGCGCACTCGCCGATGCGCTCGTTCCCGGCGTTGACGACCTCGTCGCGCCGATGATCGGTGCCATGGCAGCCGTCGCAGCGGGTGGGCTCGGGCAAGAGGTCGTCGGCGCTCACCCTGCTCTTCCGGGCGTCGTGACAGGTCGTGCAGGTCATGCCGAAGCCCTTGACGTGCTTCTGGTGATTGAAGCGGATCGGCAGCTGCTGTGGAGGGAAGATGACGGGACTCGGCCCTCCGTCTCCTGGCCTCGACCCCGGGGGGCGCGCCCACTCCGGCACGGCCTGCGCCGAATCAGCGCTCGAATCGAGCGCGACCACGCCCGCCGTGCGAGGCGCGCCGGGCTCGGCGCGAGCGCGAGCGGAGAGCGCGAAGAGCGCCGCGATGGCGCAAGCCACGCCGAGCGCGAGCAGGCTCGGCGGGGACGGGCTCCTGGCCTTTGCGGTCGTCATGGGTAAAGAGCGAGGCTCAAGCTCGCGAGCAACCGGAATCGCTGCCCCACGAGGCGGTTCAGGGTGTGATCGAACTCGACGCCGAGCCGTGTCTGGCCCAGGTACTCGAGCCCCGGCGAGATGCCCCCGCCGAGCACGTACATGAAGCTCGTGGCGTCGCGGCTCGGCCGGAGGTCGTCACGCCAGTCATAGAGCGACAGGATGACGAGCGCGTCGTAGTAGCCGTTGTCGAAGAACTTTCGAGTAGTGAGATCGGCCCCGACGCGGTGCCCTCGCCCGCCGAGCTCGGCGAGCGCAGCCAGCGCCACGGAGCCGTCGTTCCAGCGGTAGCGTGAGCCGAGCGTGGCGAAAGGATCGATCTCGTCCTCCGACGGGTCGCGCGCGCCGGTCTCCCCGTACGTTTCGGGATCACCCTCCGTGGCGTAGCGTCGAACACCGCCGGTGAGAGCAGCGTCGAGTCGCCGCGTCGCCTGAAAGCTCGTCCTTCCACGCAGCGTGGTCATGCCGCGGTGCGTGAACCAGTTCCAGATCGAGTCGCCGTCGAACGTGGGCAGGTAGTACTCGAGATCAGCGCCCACGGTGAGCCGCGCCGTCGCGTACGCGTCGAGACCCAGCGTGGCTTCCGAGAAGACCTGGTTGTAAAAGTCGTAGACGCCGGTCCCGAACACCGTGCCGTAGTCGCCCACGTCGACTCGCAGCGAGCCCGAGACTCGCTCGCTCGAAGTGCGATCGCCGTTCACGAAGTAGAGGCCGCCCCCCGGGTCCTGCAAGAAGGGCGAGACCACCACGCGGTCGCGATTGATCACCTTCCGGTAGCTCAGGCGCGAGTGCAAAAAGCCGAGGTCGGTCGTCTCGACGGCGAAGCCGTAAGCCGGAGCGAGCCGCGCGCTCTCGAGGTAGGCGGTGTATTCGTCGGTTTCGAGATCGTCTCGGTCGCCGCGCCAGACGCCGTCCGCGCTGTAGCGATTGGTCGCGAGCAGAGGCAGGCCCGAACGCTGTTCGAAGCCCCCGTACGCCTCGAACATCAGGTACGCCGGGGTCCGGAGAGACACCTGGACGCCGTCGAACGACCAGAAGCCCAGCGTGTCGATCACGTACTGGCGGCCGAGCCTGAACCCGACGTACCCCCCGAAGTAGTCGCGCCCTTCGAGGTAGGCGTACATCAGGTCGAGCGGAGCTTGCTCGAGCCCGGGGATGAAGTCACTGCTCGCCGGGTCGCGCTCCGAGCTCTCTTGTCCGAAGTCCGCGTCGAGGCGCAGGCGAGTCTTGAGCGAGAGGCGCGGCTTTCCGGCGATCCCCTCACCTTGGAGATCGTAGACGTGCAGGAGCAACGTCTCGGTGTAGCGACGCCTCCGGATCAAAGGCTCGCCGTACGGGCTCCGCAGCGTATAAAACTGCGCGTCCGCGGTCGCCTCGATCTCGCTCTCGAACGCCCCCGCGGAAGGTGGGGCGCCGACCACGAGCACGAGCGCGAACAGCGCGGCTCGCCGAAAGCCTCGTCGCGCGGAGCCGTGGCCCATCGGGGACGCTGCTAGCGGCCGAGCGCCTCGGCGCGGTTCACGATGCGCGGCGTGAGGAAGATCACGAGCTCACCCCGCGTGTCGCTAGCGCGACGGCGCTGGAACAGCAGCCCGAGCAGCGGAATGTCTCCGAAGAACGGCACCTGGTCGAGGTTGCGGCCGGTGTTGCGCGTGAAGATTCCGCCGATCACGGCCGTGTTGCCGTCCATGACGAGGAGCTCGGTCTCCGCCTCTCGCTTGAGAATCGTCGGATCGCCGCGGGCGCTCGTCTGGTTGAAGTCCGGCTCGTCGCGGTTGATCTTCACGTGCATGCTGACGCTGCCGTCGGCCGTCACGTGCGGCCGCACGAGGAGCTGCAGCTTGGCTTCCTGGAACGTCGTCTGCACGCCCTGCGCGCTCACCTGCGAGAAGGGGATCAACGTTCCTTGTGAGATGCGCGCCTCGTGGTTGTCCAGCGTGAGGATGCGCGGGCTGGAGAGGATGCGCAAGAGCCCCGTCGCCTCGGCGGCCGACAAGCGCACCGCGAGGTTGATCGTGTTGTCGATGGATCCGAAGGTGAGACCGAGCGCGCCGCCGGATCCGGTACCGACCGCCGCCGGCAAGTTCACGGCGAAGTTCGGGTTCGGGACGGTGTTCGAGAAGGGGCTCAAGCCGGCCGTCGGCGTGTTGCCGTCGCTCGCCCCGCCCGCGACGCCGACGGAGTTCGGGAAGGCGAGGCCGGTCGGGTTGCCGGTGGCGGAGGAAAAGGTGGCGTCGCCGCCCCACTGGATGCCGACGTCGCGAATGTAGCGGCTCGTCGCTTCCACGATTCGAGCCTCGACGAGCACCTGCGGCGTCTGGGTATCGAGCGAGCGCGTGAGCTCCTCGATTTGATTCAGGTTGCCGCCGATGTCGCGCACGATGAGGGTGTTCGTGCGGGCGTCGACGGCGATCGAGCCGCGCTCCGAGAGCATGGAGCTCGCTCGCTCCTGGATGTCGGCGGCGTTGGCGTAGCTCACCGGGATGAGCCGGGTCTCGATCGGAGCGAGCCGCACTTCTTGCTGGCGGCGCGCGAGCGCCATCTCGCGCTCCTTTTCGAGGGCCGCGAGCGGCGCGACGCGGATCATGTTGCCCTGCCGCACCATGCCGAGCCCCTTGCTCTGCAGCACGACGTCGAGCGCCTGATCCCAGGGGACGTTGCGCATCCGAATCGTCACGGTGCCGGACACGTTGTCGGCCGTAACGATGTTCACCTGACCCACGTCCGCGAGCAGGCGGAGGACGTTGTGAACGTCCGCGTCCTTCAGATCGAGATCGATGCGGCGCCCGGTAAAGCCGCGCTGTTGCGCCGCCATCCCCGGCGTGAAGGCGCCGACTTCGCCGGGAGCGCTCTTGGCCTCGGTGAGGCCGTCGTAACCCGAGTGGACCTCGGGGACGCCGCTCACCGCCTCTTCGACGTGCACGGTCCGCGTGCGGCGCGCGACGCCGCCGTCCTTGCCGACGCCCGTCACGTTGCTGGGACGCGGCCCTGGGGCTGCGAAGGACCACACCAGGGCGTTCCCGCGGCGAGACACGGAGCCGGTCGCTCCTTCGGCGTGATCGACTTCAATCAGGGTCGCCTCGCGCTTACCGGGAGCCGAGTAGCTCGAGATGGCGCGCACGAAGCCCTTGTACGCCGAGACATCGAGCGTGCGCGCGAGCTCCTCGGGAAGCTTCGCCCCCTCGATCTCGAGGGTCATGACGCCCGGACGAGTGCGGAGCTCCTTGTAGCCGAGGCCCTCGCTGAGCTCGATGACGACGCGATCCTCGTCACTCGCGTGCTCGAAGCGCACGTCGCCGACGCGCGCGACGACCGCGGCCTTGCCCGGGGCGGGCGCCCTCGACACGACCACGGCCTGAGCGAGCTCGGCTTTCGTCTTGGCCACGCGAATCAAGAGCGTGCCGTCCTCGACGGAGACCGAGTGCTCCCCCTTCTCGAGCAGGGTGACGAGCACCCGGGTGGTGCTGGTCTTGCCGCTCTTGAAGGTCTGAACCATCACGCCGCCCACCGGACCGACCTTGTCGGTGACGGCGGTCGGGGCGCCCTTCAACGTGGAGTTCGGGACATCCACGATCAGGCGCGTGCCCCCGCGCTCGAGCCGCGCCGTATACACGGGCGGCTCGCTGAAGCTCACCGCGATCCGCGTGACCCCGTCGCTCTCGGGGGTCACCTTCATATCCGTCGCGAAGCGGGGCGCCGGAGACGAGCCGAGCGCCGTCTGAGAGGTCGAAACCAGGAAAAGCGCGAGCAAAAGCGACGCCGCGTGGCCGAGTCGGGGAGAGGTCCTCCGCATCATGGAGCTCCGATGTGTCCAGGCGAGGCAGGGAAACCGGCGCGGAAATGGCCAGCCTTTGCCAAGCAACGGGAGCGTAGCCGCTGCCGATTCACACGAACAAATAACGGGCTACGAAAGCTCTCGCGGGTCGGCTCGCCTCAGGGCGCGCCTTCGATCAGGGTGCCTTCGGGCCGGAGCGGGATCACCTTCGTGGCCGACGGCAGGTCCGGATTGTTCGGGTCCTCGCGCACGAGCACGACGTCGCCGTCGCGGATGCGATCGACCCGCCAGTTCACCTCGTAGGTGGCGCCGGTACGGCCGCTGGTCTGCACCATGTCCGCCCGGCCCACGAACTGGCCGCGCTGGATCACGTGCCCTCGGCCCGTGGGATCCACGAGCATGGCCTTGGCAGGCGTGATGCGCGTCACGATCCCGATGAGCTTGAGCTCGTCCACGGCGTACTGCGAGAGCACCACCTCTCGCTGGGACCGCTCACGGGCCCGAGTCTCCTGGGCGAAGTTGGCGGCGAACGACCGGAAGGGATCTCGGCTGCGCTCGCTCTCGATGAACTCGGCCTCGGAGATCTCCATCTTCGCCACGGGACCCGCCGTGACGAGCTTCGCGCCGCTGCCTGCTGGCGCGGCTCCGTCGGGCCCGGCCGAAGCCTGCGCGGACGCCGAGCTTCGGGAGCTCTTGCTCTTGATCACCTTCTCCTCGCACCCGAGAGAGGCGAGCGCCAGGAACCCGAGCAGTGCTCCGGAGAGCAGCCTTCCGGCCATCACTTGCCCCCCTTCATGGCGGCCCCGCGCTTGTCCGCGGGGGCGGCAGCCTTGTCGTCGACCGCGCGGAAGGCCGTGGCGAGCGCGTCGACCTTGACGATCACGTCCTCGCCTTCGACCTTGGCCTCCTTGATCACGATGTTCTCGACGTTGGTGATGCGATCGAGCTGCCCCACGCCGTAGAAGAACTTCGCGATCTGGTGGTAGCGGCCGCTGAGCTCGAGCCGCATCGGGACGCGAGCGTAGAACTGCTCCACGACTTCGGGCGTGGGCGTCCAGGCCACGAGCGCGACGCCCGAGACGTTGGCGACGTTCTGGAGCGAGCTCAAGAACGCGGGATACTCGGTCGCCGTCGGCAAGACTTTGTTGAGCTCGCGCTGGCGCTGCTTGCGGTCAGCGAGATCGGCGAGATCCTTCTGGTACTCGAACTCGGCCTTGCGAGCGTCGGCGAGCTGTTCCCGGAGCTGTCGCTCCTTGCCCTCGGCTGCCTTGATGCTGCTCGCGAGGTCGCCGTAGAAGACGACGAAGTAGGCCACGCCCGCGACCGCGAGCAACGCGGCGGCGATGCCGATCTTCGCGGCCATCGGGAGCTTGGCGAGAGCGGTGTCGGTGCGGGCCATGTCAGTACTTCACCTGCGCCTCGAGCGCGAACTTGATGAGCTCGAGCCCCGCCTTGTCCTTCTCTTGTTTGGCCGGGAGCAGCGTCACGTTCGCGAAGTAGTCGGACAGGTTCATGCGGCGCGCGAGCTCGCTCACGTCCTCGCCGTCGCGCGCCAGGCCCTCGAGCCTCACCTTGCGCTGGCTCTCGTTGTAGTTCGTCAGCCAGAGCCGGCGAGGGTCCCAAGTCGAGTTGTAGATGGCGAGCGGGTTGTCGCGTCGAACCTGGCTCAAGCGTTCGGGCGAGACGCTCGGCCCCCGGCCGGGGGTGAGGATGCGCGACAGCTCGAGCAGGACCGCCGTCGGCCCGCTGCGGGCAGCCTGGAGACGCCCGATCGCGGCCTCACGAGCCTTCAGGCGCTCGAGCTCCGCCTTCACGGTCGGGTGCTCCTTCACGACGTCCTTCGACTGCTGAATCTGCGACTCGAGCTCCGCGTTCTTGCGCTTCTGGTCCTTCAGCTCCTCGTTCTTGAAGCCGTGGAACACGAACAGGCCCGCGACCTCCGCCAAGAACAGGACCATCACCACCGCGAGCCAGAGCTGGCTGCCCTGCTGGGCCTCGGCGCCGCGCCGCTTCTGCGGCAACAGGTTGATCTTGATCACGCGCGCACCTCACGCTCTTTGCGCATGGCGAGGCCGAGCGCGACCGAGAGCTGAGCCGCGCGAGTCGACAAGAGCTGCGCGTCTACCTCACGTGCCTCCACCACCACGCGCTCGAGCGGCGACCAGGGCTCGACGGCGACCCGCGAGCGGCGCTGGATGGCGAGCGGCAGCGCGCCGAGGTTCGCGGTGCCACCGGTCACGTAGATGCGGGTGATGTCGCTCTCCCCGCTCGTGGCCATGTAAAAGTCCAGGCTGCGCTGGATCTCCGCTGCAATCGAGTCGGTCACGGCCTCGATCACGTCGACCACCTGCTGCGGGATCATCCCGGCGCGGTTCGGGTCGTTGGGATCGCCGACGGTGCCGCACTTGTAGGCTTCGGCCTGCTCGAAGGGCACGCCGAGCTGCTTCTGAATCTCTTCGGTGATGGCGTTTCCGCCGTTCGCGATCTCGCGGGTGAACGCGCTCACGCCGTTCGAGATGATGTTGAGGGAGGAGAGGCTCGCCCCCACGTTGATCATCGCGATCGTCTGATCGGACGGAAGGCCGCGCGACATTTCGAACAGGTTTTGCACCGTGAACGCGTCGATGTCACAGACGACCGGCTTGAGCCGGGCGCTCCTCGCGAGCTGCGCGTAGTCTTCGATCTGGTCGCGCTTCGCCGCCACCAGCAAGAGATCCATCTGGCTCGTTTCGGGTCGACGGCGGAGGACCTGGTAGTCGACCTGCACGTCCTTGATGTCGAAGGGGATGTGCTGCTCGGCCTCCCACTGGATCTGCTCGTCGAGCTCGGCCATCGTCATCATCGGGACCGTGATCTTGCGGATGATCACGCTCTGCCCCGAGACGCTGAGGGCGCACTCGCGTTGCTTGATCTTGGCGTCCCGAAACGCCTTCTCGAGCGCCGCGCTCACCGCGCCGGCGTCCATCACCTGCCCGTCGACGATCACCTGCGGGCTCAACGGGACGAACCCCAGCCGTACCAGTCCCAATCCCTTACGAGATTCCTTGATCTGGCAGACCTTCACGCCGGACGTGCCGATATCGACACCGACCAGGTTTCGCCCTTCGCGCATGACCTTGATTCTTCGACTGCGCGCAAAAAAGGCGCGCTACGAAACTCTGGCACCCTCGCGCATCGAGAGCCAAGAAACGCGCGACGTTGCCGAGCAGGGACGTCCGGAGGCCCGGCAGGGAGGGGACGGGTTCGCAGTTCGCATCCCGCGAGCCCGGGAAGGGGCGGGTCGTTTCGAACCCATTCCGGGACGGATTCCCGGTTCCGGCCCACGCGGGTCAAAATCGACCCGGAACAAAACCGTCATGATTTCCAAGCGATCCCGACCTGGGTCAACACTGACCCTCAATTGACTCGAGGGCTGTCAGAGGCGTCAAACAGACTCGATTTGAGAAAAGGTCACTAGTTCACAGCACTTGAGAGGTTGCAAGTCTAGGCTTGCCTGGGTCGTCGAAAACCCACCCCGTCACCCACTACTGACACAACATGCGGTATTCATTGAACAATCTCAAGTGGCACGACTGGTGCAATTCGGGTCATCCGAGGTGTCCGTGATGTCCCACTTGGAATCGACCGACGTCAGTAGACCGTCCCTCCCCCTCCCCACCCCCTCCTCGTTTGCAGATCTGCCGGCGGCGACGGATGAGGCGTTGCGGGCACCTCGAGCTTTCCCCCTGGCGGTGCGCTCTACGCGCCGTCCCCAGCACGTTCATCCGGCGACGCTCCCTCCGCGCAAGCCTCGTATCGGCAAGCGCCGGCAGGCGGTCTCGGCCGAGGAGCTCCTCGCTCAGTTCACGCCGGTGGTGCAGAAGATCGTCGGCGGCTTTCAGCGCAAGCTGCCCCGCAATGTCCTGCGCGAAGATCTCCTCGCCGCGGGCATGATCGGCCTCTGGGACGCCATCCAGCGGCACGGAGCCGACGCGGACGAGGGGTTCGAGTGGTACGTCCGAGTCCGCGTTCGTGGCGCGATCCTCGACGAGCTGCGCGCTCAAGACTGGCTCCCGCGCCGCCTGCGCGCGACCGTGGCGGCTGCCTCCGAGGGCTCGAACGGCTCCATTCCGCCGAGCGTGGTGCGGCTCGACGACGTGAGCGAGTTCGAGCAGGGTCGCTGTCTCTCGCTCCCGGCGAGCGGCGAGACCGAGCTCTGTGAGCGCGACGACCAGCGCGAGCTCGAAGGCGCGATCGATCGGCTGCCCGAGCGCGAGCGTCACATCGTTCGCGAACATTACTTCAAAGGCGTGCGCTTCAAGGACTTGAGCGCCGAGCTCGGCGTCAGCGAGCCGCGGATTTCTCAGCTCCACACGCGCGCCATGCAACGCCTGCGCGACCTCATGGCCGCGGGCGCCTGATCCAGATCCGACCGTGCGAGCGACCGCCGTAGCGCGGTCGTCTCGCGCGGCGTACGACTCGCGCCGGGCCCCATCCTCCCGCCCGAGCGCGTTGCTTAGGTTCCTACCGGGCCTCCCCCCGCATCGTTCGCTCCTCCCTCCTCCACCCCCTCCCGGCGAGCGATGCGGGGCTTATTTTTTGTGGCGGCGTTTCTGCCGAGCTCTCCGGGCACGAGTCGCGGTGAAGTTCGAGAACGTGTTAGAAAACGCGCCATGATCGACCACACTGGTCTCGACGTCAGTGATCCCAAGAAGAGCCGGCGCTTCTACGAAGCTGCGCTCGCGCCGCTCGGCTACCAGGTGCTCATGGAGGTGCCGACCGAGTTCACGGGCGGCGCCGTCGTGCTCGGAATGGGCGTGCCGCACAAGCCGGATTTTTGGATCCATCAAGGCACGCCTCAGACGCCGAGGGTGCACATCGCGTTTCGTGCCGACAACCGCGCTCTGGTGGACGCGTTCTACAAGGCGGCCATCGCCGCGGGCGGTACCGACAATGGGCCCCCCGGTTTGCGACCGCACTACCACAAGGACTACTACGGCGCCTTCGTGCTGGATCCGGATGGGCACAACATCGAAGCCTGCTGTCACGAGCCCAGCAACGCGTAGGCCCTTCGAGCAAACGGCTCGGATTCTCGAAGGTTGCTTCTCACCGACGCCGTCGGTCAGTTGGCGCCCTTGATCGGCACTGCGTACTGGCTGTTCCAGCCATCATTGAAGTGCGCCAGCACGGCGTCGTACATCGGGTGCCTCGTGCCCGTCTCTTCGCCCAGCCTCACGAAGATGTCGTCGCCGCCGGTCAGGCTACCCGGGGAGAAATTATGAGAGCCGGTGTAGACGCGGTACGCCCAGCTCGTCGTGCCCGCCTTCTTCGCGTAGATCGCCATGAGCTTGTCATGAACGCGATCACCGTCCCCGACCTTGAGGGCCCTCATCGGAATTTTAGCCGCTGCCATGCGGTCGTACTCACTCTGGTCGATGTGATTGACGATGACCGCCACGTTGCAGCCGGCCTTCTTCATCTTGACGAGCTGCTCGGTTACCGCCCTGCGTTCGCTGGTGAAATGCGGATTGATGACCCTCACGACACAACCGGTCTCCGGCTTCCAGACGTCGGCGTCGATGCGTTGGACCACGAGGTCACTGTCGAGCTCGGGCGATACATAGACGCTCGCTGACGCATCCATGTAAAAGCCGCGCTTCGGGGTGACACTCGTGTCGTAGTAGTCCGAGTGCCTCGGCTTCATGGCATACATGTCGTCCAAATAATCTCTGACGAAGTCGTAGAGGCTCTCGTTGCCGTAAAGCGTGGCGGAGTTGTTGAAGCCAGCGTTGCCGTCGGGCCCGTTGGTCATGTTGTAGGAGCCCACCCAAACGACATGTGTCGTGGTGGTCGTCTCGCCGGGGTAGGTGGCCCTGCTGAAGGTCCACGCCTTGGTGTGCGCTGCGCCCCTGTTCGAGCTGATGCAGCCCGTCGCAGCCGGACAGACTCTCCTGTGAGTGAGTTGGTCGAAGTAGGCCCTCGCCTTGCTACCAGCGGCAGGCACGCCACGTTCTCCGTCGACGCTGACTTGAACGCGCACTCCCTTCTTCTGCGCGTCCACGAGAGCAGCTGGGATGGCCGTTTCATCGTCGGACAGGGAGTACCACGTCCCTCGAATCACCGAACCCGCCGGAACGCTCTTGATGAGGCGAACGAGCTCGTTCCTCATCGTGAGGTCGCGAGTGCTGTCGCTGCCCTTGACGCACGGAGCGAGTGGATTGTTGAAGTGGAGTATCGTTCGGACCCCGCCTGACGTGGTTCTCTCCTCGCACGTGCTGGCGGCCAGCGGAGCCTGGTTCAGCTCCAGATCCTGATCCAAGGCTTCGAGCTCGTCGGATCCGCAGGCGAGTTGGAAGGCCGCCAGGGCCGCAATCGAGACACTCCGAACCAAACCGATCGTTTTTTGCTTCATGAACTTCTTTCCTCCGGTCCGCGCGAAAACACCGCGCTGTGCAGAAACGTGAGAAGGCGCGCTTCTTCCTTGCGAGCTCGACATGCACGGTTCCGACCTAGACGCGCTCCGGCCCCTGAAAAACCATGCCGTTCGCGTTGTCACACTTTGATTTTTGGTTTCGAAGAGATGTGTTCAGGGAAGCCGATCCTGCGGGAGATCGTCCTGAACCCCGTCGACCACTGGCCGCGAGGAGCTTCCGGCGCGGTACATGAGGTCCTGCCAGACGATCGAATCACGCGTGGGGAACGCGCTCGTGAGGTCGAGCACTGTCGCGCCGTTCCTGATGAGGCGGAACCTGGGTTGGTCGTTCACTTTCAGCGGCGCGTCGAAGAACTGCGGCCCGGCGCCGACATCGGCCTGGGGCGAGTACGGTTTACCGCCCGACGTGATCTCGACGCGCCCGCTCGACTTGAGCATGCCGAGCAAGAACACCTTGTCGAGGAAGGGCACGTTGTTCTTGGAGGTGAATGAAATGGGCTGCTTCAGCGCATCCCGTGGAGCGGTGCTCAGGTGCATGCGGTGCGAGTAGTAAAGGACGTCACGCACGATCGTCGGCTGCTTGCGTGTCTTGAACCACGTCGTGTAGTACGCCGTCAGGTCGTACGTCGCGTACTGCATGGCCGAGTTGGGCCTCAGGGCGTGACCCTCGTAGTGGTCGTTCCACGTGAGGATCTGGACCATCTTCACGCCCGAATCGATGGCGGCCTTCCAGCT
>JAEZYO010000024.1 GCA_023419055.1 Pseudomonadota bacterium
ACCCCTCAGCGCTAACCAGAATCAAAGCCGTCCAGAAGTCTTCGCCACATCGCCATGCTCCCGTCGCGCACCGTTTCACGCTCTTCCGGCGGGGCAAGCAACCTCGGCAGGCTCAAGCCTTCGCCGACGGTTCGACGCGACTTGCGACGTGCCGGGTGTCGATCGAGTCGAATGCGACTCTCGGTATTCCTTATCCTTACACGCTCGATGATCCGAATCAGATCCCGAGCATCGTCGTTGCGGGAGCCGGCGTGGGCAAGTTAGCTTCCTCGCCATGAAGCGGCTGCAAGGTCGAAGGGTCGTGCTCACGGGTGCCTCGCGTGGCATCGGTTTCGAAACGGCGAAGCTCTTCAGCGCCGAAGGCGCGGAGGTCATCGGTGTCGCGAGGAACGAGTCCAAGTTGAGCGAGCTCGAACGCGCGCTACCCGGCTTCCAGAAGCTCGCGGGCGACATCACGGATCCTTCGCTCGGCGGGCGAGTGGCGCAGGCGGTGAAGGCGCGCTGGGGCGCGCTCGACCTCTTGATCAACAACGCCGCGATCCAGGAGTGGAACAAGGGCTTCCGCGAGGAGCCCGTCGACGCGCTGGAGCGCAATTTCAAGGCGAACGTGCTCTCCGCGCACTACCTGACGCACGCGCTCTTGCCGCTCTTGCTCGAGGGCAAGGAGCCGCGCGTCATCAACGTGAGCTCCGGCGCCGGCAAGCTGGACGTCATCAAGACGGACGGCACCATGCCCGCTTACCGCCTCACCAAGTTCGCGTTGAACGGCATGACCATGCTCCACGCGGCCGATCTCGCCGGCAAGGTCGCCGTAAACTCGCTCGACCCCGGCTGGCTCAAGACCGACCTCGGCGGTCCCAACGCTCCCGGCGAGCCGCCGGACGGCGCGCGCCGCACGCTCGAGCTCGCGCTCAAGCCTTTCGACGTGACGGGCCGCTTCTTCTACGGGGAAGAAGAGATCACCTTCTGAGCCGTCCAGCAGGACGACGCGAGCTCGGGCCTTGACGCCGGAGCTCGCGAGCAGCCAATCTCAACCCGGAGCATGAAGCACGGTGAGGTTGGGTGGAGCGCGTTGATTCTCATCGTCGGCTCGTCGATCGGCTGGGGCGGTTGCGCTCCCGGAGACGAGAGCGAACCCGCGAGCGCGTTCTTCGAGAGCCGGGTTCGAGTGATCTGCGAGAAGAACGCGGAGTGCTGCCACGAGAACGAGTCCGTCGAAGCGACCAGGGAATACTGCCTGGAGACGACGGCGGACCTCGAGAAGGGCGGCTTCGCCCTCGATCAGAAGCTCGAAGCGGCCCTCTCGTCCGGCAAGGTGACCTACGACGAATCGGCGCGCGACGCGTGCTACGCCGCGATTCGCGCCTCGAGCTGCGCCGACTGGCAGCACGCGATCGCAGGAGCGCCGATCGAGCCCTGCACGCGCATCTTCGTCGGTAAGCTCGCGGACGGCGAGGAGTGCGAAAGCTACTTCGAGTGCGCGTCGCAGTTCTGTGACAGCACCTCTTCGGGGACGCGCGGGACGTGCAAGGCGAAGGGTGTCACGGGTTCGGCCTGCAACCACGCGCACGAGATGAGCTGCGCCAACGGGCTCGACTGCAGCATCGTTGCTCAAGTCGAGCCGACCTGCGTGGCGCGCGGCGAGCTCGGCGCCGAGTGCACGAGGGGCGAGCAGTGCTACTCGCAAATCTGTGAAGCCGGCGCCTGCACCGAAGGTTGCTGGGCGAACCCGCTGTCACATCAGACAGTCGGCCTCTGAGCGGCGCTCGGCCTCTGAGCGGCGCCCGGCCTTCGCACCATCAGTTCGTCCAGGGGATGCCACCCTCGCCGCAGGAATAGAAGACGTCCCACTCGCCCTGGGTGTTGTTGGTGTTGTTGGGCCAGGCGCATGTCGGGCGGCAACAATCTTCCATGGTGGTCGTGCCGAAGCCGGAGGCGAAGCTGCTGTCGGCGGTTTCGACGGTCTGCGCGGTGGGGTCGGGCGGCGGGGACTCCGAGTCATTCAGGCGGCAGCCGGTGACGCGCGTCAGGTTCTCGGGGCACGCGACCTTCTTCGCCCGGACGTTCCAGTTGTTGTGATAGAGGCTGTCGGCCTGGTTGGTCTGGATGCACGAGTTGCGCGCCGTGGTCTGGACGTACTCGGAGTCGGCCTGGATCTGGTTGCACTCCGATTCGATCTTGGCCTGGCAGGCCTCGGACGAGAACCCGCCCTGACACTCGGCGAAGCGTGAGGCGCGCGTGCCACCCTGCCAGTCGCCGCCTTGATCCGGGTAGCCGTCGTAGAGCGTCGCGTTCGCGGTACAGCCGTTGAAGTTCCCGTGGCCGCCCGACGCCATGTAGAGATCGAAGCTGTTCTTCTTACCGACGCCGGTGTTGAACACCTGAGCGATCACCGGCTTGGGCGGGGTCACGCCGGACGCGCCCACGGGCGTCTCGTAGACGAGCTGCCAGCACTCGCAGCACGTCGAGTTGCCGTCGGTCGGGCCGTCGAACCCGACGACCGCGTAGGTAAACGGCGGATCATCCATGCCGGAATCATCTGCTGCCGCCTGCTTCATCTCGGCGCTGAAGACCATCGAGCGCGGACACATGAAGGCGTTGCCTCCTCCGCACGCTGAGCCGGACTCGTTGCCCGCGTCGGGCGGATCGATCGAGTAGTCGGGACACTCGACTTCACACGAGCCGCCGCAGTCGACGCCCGTCTCGTCGCCGTCTTTCTTCGCGTTGAGACACTGAGGCGCGACGTAGTTGGGCGCACCGGCGCTTCCCGCGCTCCCCGCGCTCCCAGCGCTCCCGGCGCTGCCTCCGCTTGCCGCGCCTCCGGCCCCCGCGCTCCCGGCCGATCCGCCCGATCCTCCGCTGCTACCGCCGGTGCCCGCGGTGCCCGCGACTCCACCGGCGCCGGCTGATCCACTCGATCCGCCGTTGCTACTCGCCGGAAGCGAGGAGGAGCCGGAGTCACAACCGACGCTGAACCCGACGCCCAGCAAGACGAGGCACGACGTCAGTCGCGCCGCACGCGCTGCGACCGATTCCTGGGACCGGTTCCAATGCATGTCTCCGCGTCTACCACAGGACCTGTGTAGTGAGGCAGCGGTGCATGTGGTTTGCCGTCAAGCGGAAATGTTCCAACGAGAAAGGGGGCGCAGCGCGCAAATCTTGTAACGAATGTGCACTGCGTGAGCCACGAGGGCGGGCTCACAACACTGACTAGGTCTCGGCGATTCCAGCGCCGAGTGCAGACCAGCTCATTTTCGAGGAGGTTTTGCGATGGAGGCGTCCGTTCAAATTCCCGTGCCTGCGGCGTCCGACGTGGAGAGCGTGGTGACCGCGCTCGAAATGGCAGCGCTCTTCGGAGCGAAGGGCGAGGGAAACGAAGCGGTGCGGTGGCTGAAGCGCGCCGCGGAGTCGGCAGGAGCAGAGGGACATGACGAGCGTGCGCTCGCGCTCGCGCGCACCGCGGCGGACCTCGACGACCAGCTCCGGAGCGCACCCGACTACGGTCGCACTCCGAGCGAGCGCCCGCTTCCTGCTGCGAGAACGAACGGCGCAGGCGGTGAGTCGGAGCCCTTGCCGATCCCGCTCGGTCGGCGCTCGAGCCTCCCGAAGCCTCCCTCACGGCCACCGAGCACGACGTCGAGCCTGAGCCCTCTGCCGAGCACGCCGACTCGCCCGCCAGCTCCGTCGCAGCGCACTCAGCCGCCGCCCAAGCCGCCGCTCTCGCAGCGCTCGCCGTCGGTCGCCTCGGCTGCGCCGCGTCGCGACGCAGGCTCGCTCACTCCTTCGGCCCCGCGTGTCGCGGGAGCCTCGCGCTACCCTCAAGCTTCGAGCGCTTCACGCCCGAGCTCCCTGTCTCCGGCGCCACGCGCGAGTAGCCTGACGCCGAAGCCGTCGAGCGTGAGGGCGAGGTCGAGCATCCAGCCGTCCCCGAGCACGCCCGAAGAGTCGAAGCCGGACGAGGCGGCCGTGACGGTGCGCGCTACGACCGGCAACGGAACGAACTCCGTGACCAACGGGCCTGCGGCGCCCGAGGCGAACGGTGCTCGCAAGAGCGCCGAACCTGAAAGGCCGATCAAGCTCGCCAAGGGCTCCGTCTGCTCGAGACAGACTGCGCGCGTCAGCGTGCAGGCGAGCACGGAGCCCGGCGTCTATGTCATGCGCCTGCTCGACGACGACGAGACCACCCTCCCCGGCAGAGCGGTAGAAGGGTTGCTCGTCCTCGTCGATCCGGACGCGAAGCTGCCGGCGGAGGATTCGAACTGACGCGCCGGCAGACGCGCTGAAGTTACTTCTTCAGGCCTTCGCGACGGCGCTTGTTCTTCGCCTTGACGGCGGAGCGGTAGAGCTTCGAGCGCTTGCGGTTGGTCTTGCGCGGCTTGTTCTTGGTCGCGAGGTACATGGCGGGGACGCGAAAGGTAGCTATGCCCTCCGGGCGGTCAACAACTTTTCGAGGAGGGAGGCTGAATAGGTGCTCAGTTGTTTGAAAACGACCCCGACTCCCGGGGGATCCGTCTCGATCCGCACCACCTCGCCCACGCCCTCGATGGTCTCGATGCCGTCGGTCACCACCGTGAAGCGCAGGTTCACCTCGGCGCCGACGGCGAGCTTGGCGCTGGTTTTGATGAACGCCCCGGAGCGCGAGATGTTCGTGACGTAGTCCTGAACGAACTGATCGAAGGAGTCGAACTCCTTGTTGATCGTCACGCGCTCGTTCTTGCGTCCGTGGTCCATGAGAAACCGCCTGGTTACCGGCCCTGAAGATCGAACTGCTCGATGTGATACTCGCGCCGCGGGTTGAACTCGATGCGGCGCATGTAGCGGCGCTCCGCCTCGGTCACGGCGGGGCGCTCTTCGCCCATCATCAAGTCGACCACGGCCGGGTGCGCGTTCACGACCACGGAGTAGCCGGCGAGCGTGTGACGCTCGCGCCGGATCTGGCGCAAGATCTCGTAAGCGATGGTCGTCTTCGACTGAATCTGCCCCGTGCCGTCGCAGTAGAAGCAGGTCTCGTGCATCATGCGCATCAGGCTCTCGCGCGTGCGCTTGCGCGTCATTTCGATGAGCCCAAGCTCGCTGATGCGGTTGATGGTGGTCTTGGCCTTGTCCTTGGCCAGGCGCTGCTCGAGGGCGCGCCACACCTTGTCGCGGTTGTGCGGCACGTCCATGTCGATGAGGTCGAGGATCACCAGGCCGCCGATGTTGCGGAAGCGGAGCTGGTAGGCGATCTCGTCGACGGCTTCCAGGTTGGTCTTGAGCGCGGTCTCTTCGAGATCCTTGCTGCCCTTGCCGACGTAGCGCCCGGTGTTCACGTCGATCGCGGTGAGCGCCTCGGCTTGATCGATGATGAGGTAGCCGCCGCTCGGTAGCTGCACCTTGCGGCTCAGGGCGCGGGCGATCTCGTCCTCGATGCCGTACGCGTCGAAGATGGGCTCCTCTCCCTGGTAGAGGTGCACGTCCTTCACGCGCGCGGGCATGAACATCTCGACGAAGCGGACCAGGCGCTTGTACTGCTCCTTGTCGTCGATCACGATGCTCTCGATCTCGTCCGTGAAGAGATCGCGCGCCGTCTTCAGCACGAGGTCGAGCTCCGTGTAGAGCACCGAAGGCGCCTTCGCGCTCTCGAGCTTGCGCGAGACGTCCTCCCACACGCGGTAGAGGTAGCCGAGGTCCGCCTTCAGCGCCTTCTTGGTCAGGCCCTCGGCGACGGTGCGCACGATCACGCCGCCCGACGGCGGCTTCAGCGCTTCGACCACCTCGCGCAGCCGCGCGCGCTCGCGCGAAGAACCGATGCGCTTCGACACGCCGACGTGATCGACCGTGGGCAGGTAGACGACGTAGCGACCGGGCAGCGAGACGTGGCTCGTCACGCGCGCGCCCTTCGTGCCGATCGGCTCCTTCGAAATCTGGACGATGACCTTGTCGCCCTCTTTCACCACGTCGGTGATGGGCACGGAGCGCGAAACCCGCGTCGGGGTCTTGCGGTGGTTGCGGTCGCCGCGCTCGCTGCGCTCCACGCGCTCGCCGCGACCCTGGCGGCGAGATTCGGCGCGGCCGGCCTTGTCGCGCCCGGCGAAGCGATCCTGACCCTTGCGAGCTTCTTCCTTGCGCGCGGGTTCGGGACGAACCTTCTCGGCTTTGGGTTGCGGCGCGTCGAGCGGCTGCGCGGAGGCGTTCGGAGCTGAAGCCTGGCCGGGCTCACGATCGCGCCCGCCGCGGCGGCGACGGCGACGGCGGCGGCGGCGCGAGCTGCTGCTCTGAGGGCTCGACTCGCCGCCTTCGGGGTTCTCACCGTCCAGGGCGGCGACCTCTTCGCCCTCCTCGTCCTCGGCGGCGGCTTCGGCGCCTTCGGCGAACGCCACGTCGTCGTCACCCGGCTCTTCCGGGGCGGCGTCCGGCGCGCTCGCGGCCACCTCGGAAGGGAGCTCACTCTCGGGCTCTTCCTCGGCGGAGTTCTCTTCGGCGGGCTCCTCACCCCAATCGTCCGCGTCGTCCTCGGGCCAGTCTTCGTCGCTGCCCGTCGACGCGGGTTCGTCGTCGTGGTCCTCGGAGGGGCCCTCCTCCTCGTCGCCGTCCTCGTCCTTCGGGGCGAGATCTTCGTCGCCGTCCTCTTCTTCTTCCTCTTCTTCTTCTTCGACGGCGCTCTCTTCGGCCTCTTCGTCCTCGTCGTCTTCGTCCTCGTCCTCTTCCTCGGCGCGGGGCGCTTCGGGCTTGGCGTGGACGGGGGCGCTCACGACATCTTCGTCCTCATCGGTGGCGTGCGAATGGCGCTTACCGCCGTCGCCTTTTTTCCAGCCGTCGTCGGCGTCGTACTGACGCGCGCCGGCGAGGTAAGTCTCGAAGTCGTCGGGACGGATCAGATCCTCGACGTGGAGGAACGCAGCGCGTTCCATCCCCACGTCGATGAACGCGGCTTGCATGCCCGGCAGGACGCGCGTGACGCGCCCGAGCACGATGTTGCCGACCGTCCCCCGGTTGGCGGCGCGCTCGATCTGGAGCTCGGCGATGACGCCGCTTTCAATTAGCGCGACGCGTGTCTCTCGAATGTCACAGTTGATGACGAGTGTGTTTCGACCCATTGTTTGGCGCGAGTTGCCTCGACCGCGAGACGGCCAAGGCTGCTGGCGCGGGGATTAAAAAATTGTTGGATTCGGCCCCGCCCCGTGCCCGGTGAGCTTCCCCGCGAATTCGCTCTCGCCGGTCGGGTGTCAGGGTCCGGCCCCGCCACCCCGAGCTCCTCGCCAATCAGCACCGAATGCGGTGGCTGCAAACGTGAACGACGGCGGCTCTGCTCGACCGAGTCTGATTGGCCAAGCGAGCGAAAATGTCTTCCACGAGGGCGGAGAACGGGCGGCGTACCAGGCGCGTACACTGAGACACACGCACGTCAGCACGCCCGCTGCCGACTGTCAAGTGCCCGAAAATAGGCGAAAAAACGTCGGTCACAGAGCCAAAATCACGGTCGGGTGCACGCTTCGGCCTTCGGGCGGGCCCCGTCACGCCCGGGCTCATTGACCTCGAGCGGCAGCGGTCTTCCCATTCCGGGACAGCGTGAGCGCATCCTTTCTGGTTCTGGATATCGAGACGGTCCTCGACCCGGAGCTTTCGATCCTCGCCGTCGGCGAGGCCGAACGGCTACCCCCTCCACCCCACCATCGCATCGTGGTCATCGGAGCGCTGCTCTTCGACGCCACCTACGCCATCACGAGCCTGGGGACGTTTCACGACAGCGGAGACGAGGCCGGCATCCTCTCCGCGTTCGCGCGGCTGGTCGAAGAGCGGCACCCGACTCTGGTGACGTTCAACGGGCGGGGGTTCGACATGCCGGTGATCGCCACCCGCTGCCTTCGCTACGGCATCCCGCTCCGTCACTACTATCGATCCCCCGACGTGCGGCATCGGTTCACGGCTGACGGACACCTCGACCTCATGGACTACGTCGCCGACTTCGGGGCTGCGCGCGCGTCGCGGCTCGACATCATCGCGAAGCTGTGCGGCATGCCCGGAAAGGTCGGGATGGACGGGAAAGACGTCGCGCCCCTGGTGGCGGCCGGCCGGATCACCGACGTCCAGAACTACTGCCTCTGTGACGTCGTGCAGACCGCGGCGGTCTTCTTGCGGATTCAGCTGGTCCGCGGAGAGCTCGAGCGCGACACTTACCTCGGCGCGATGCAGCGCTTGATCGATGTCGTGCGCCGTGATGAGCGGCTCGCGCCGGTCGCGGGCGCGATGAACGAGAACAGGCTCTTGCTCCTCGAATGAACCAGCCGCCCTACACGAACTACTCCCCGCATCAGTACCCGCCGCCGCAGCAATACCCGCAGCAGCAGGTCACGGCGAGCGATCTCGAGCACCTGAAGCTCTTGTCGATCGGCTACTACGTGGCCGCTGGCTTCACGACGTTGTTCTCGCTCTTGCCCCTGGTCTACGTCGGGATGGGCGTCTTCATCGCGACCGGAAGGCTCCCCGCCTCGGGCGGATCCCCCGCCAGCCTGGGCTGGGTGCTCGTGGGGATCGGCGCGACGGTGATGCTCTTCATCCTCGCGATCGCGGCCCTGAACTTCCTCACGGCGCGCTACATCGCCGCGCGGGAGCGACGCATGTTCTGCATCGTGATCGCCGCGCTCAACTGCCTGCACGCGCCGCTCGGCACGCTGCTTGGCGTGTTCACGATAGTCGTGCTCTCGCGTGACGGCGTGCGCGCCTCGTTTTCGAGCTGAGCCGCGTCAGGCCTGGGCAGAGTCGGGGCTGGAAGCGGCGCTACGCAGGCTGATCTCGGCGAGCGACTGCCAGCCGCCGTCCAGGCGCTCGTAGCTCCCGCAGTGTTCGCTCACGAACGCATCGCCGTCGAAGGATCGCAGATCGATGTGCACCTTGCGATTCGCCACGGCGATACGGTTGTAAGAGATGCGCCCGTGCTCCAGGGTCGTGGCCGTCGAGGCACGAGCGACCAGCATCGACTCGGAGGCTCCGCTGAGCTCGCTCAGCCGGTGCTGCTGACTCGCGCGCAGGTGCCCCGTCAGCACGAGCTCGATGCCCGTACCAGCGAGGACCGAGATCAGCGACTTCGCCTCGCGCAGCATTTCACCCTCGGAGCGCACGAGAGGGTGATGCGCGGCGAGGACGTGGAAACAGTCGGGGTGGTGGCTCACCAGCGA
>JAEZYO010000041.1 GCA_023419055.1 Pseudomonadota bacterium
AACCTCTCCCGTCGCTGGCCTACAGATCCGCGTCGCATTCCTGCGTTGCTCCTCCTCAGCGTGCTTCAGCACGCGTCGTCGTCGCGCCTTGGTCTGCTCGCGTCTCTTGGGCCAGCTCGGTCCAAGGGTTCCAGGACCGGCTCTAAGCTGTGTCGATAGGAAACGGTCGTTTCGCCGCTCCGGTCTCTGGTACCCTCTGCGAGTGCCGGACAGCCGTATCTGGCGTCGATTTTTCGCCCACGCAGGTGCGCGTTGAACGACGGCGACGTGTTCGACGAAGGCCTCTCCGCTTCGTCGTCCGCGGCCGGAACCGAAAAAATCCGTAGCCGCGCCCGGAGGGATTGGTTCGAGCGGGTGCTCAACTACTACTGGGTGCACAACGTCGTCCGTCAGCACCCGGAGCTGCCGCTCTGGATCATCCAGTGGGACGGCGAGGGCGCGCTCGGCGATCCGCGACGAGAAGCGAGTCTGAATTGGCTCGACCTCAACGAGACGGTCGGCCAAGTGCTGCCCTTTCATTTCGAGATTTACTACGGCAAGGAGAGCAGACGCGACGCTTACTACGTCGAACAGCTGAAGCGCGCGGCCGCGCAAGACGGGCTCGTGGTCGGTGAGCTCATGGGTTGGAACGACTTCTTCGTCGCCTTGCCGAACGACCCGAAGCGCCGGACGTTTCTCTACGGCGGGCAGTTCTCGTCCCAGGAGCTCGACTGGGACGGGATCGCCTGGCGCTGGCGCGAGCTCACGGGTCAGGAGCCGGCCAGCGCGAACCCCGACTTCGTGCGCTTCGTGAAGATGGCGCTCCGCTTGCCCGTGATCGAGCCGCCGCTCCTCCGCGGCATCGAGGAGTTCTCGAGGCTCTACGCGCGGTTGCTCACGGAGGATCACGGCACAGCCCGGCTGCACGAGCGCGTGAAGGGCTTGAAGCGTGAGGTCTTCGATCGCCTCTGGGCGAACGGCGGTTGGGTGGATCGCGCGGTCAGCCCCGAGAAGTTCCACCTCACCCCCTGGTACCACGAGGGGAAGCTCGAAGAGTGGCGCAGCGAGGAGATGGGGATCTGCCGGCTGCCGACCACGGTGATGGCGCTGATGCCGGTCTACCCGAAGCATCAGGCGCTCGATCCGGTGCAGATGATGGTCATGACCTCGCGTATCCAGCGCGAGGTGATCCGTCTGACGGGCGAGATGCCGGAGACGGCAGCGAACCGGTTGCAGGACTACGGCGTTACGATCCTGACCTCGGCGAGTGAGAGCAAGAGCCGGGCGCGCGAAAAGCTCGAGCTCCGCGAGCGAGCGCAGAAGCTCCAGGCGCACGTGCAGGCGACGTTCGGAGTGCGCTCCGTCGTGGGGATCGGGCGCACCCTCCCGCCCGGGGAGCCGCTGTATGCCTCGTATCGAGACGCGGTCGTGGCGCTCCACTACTGCGTTCAGGTCGACGAGAACATCCTCTTCTGCGACGACAAGGCCTCCCCCAAGGAGCTCCGCTACTCTCTCCTGAACCGCGCCGCGGCGTCGCTCTCCGACGCCTTCGACAGGGTCGCGATGGACGAGATCAAGGTCGCGAGCGATCACTACGTGCGCGTCGTGCTGCTCTGGTCGAACGAGCGCATCGAGGTAGTGCGCAGTCAGTTCTTGGCGCTGTTGTTTCAGCTCATCCAGAACATCCAGCGGCGGCACCTGTTGCGCACAGAGGTAGCCGACCACCTGGCGGATGATCTCAGCCTGCAGCTCGAAGAGGCGAGCACCGTGTACCGGGTGATCGAAACCTTCAAGGAAGCCCTGCAACGGCTCTCCGTCTTCGCGTCGCGCCCGCTCGAGGGGCCGCAGAGCATGCGGCTCGACACGACGCTCCGGTACTTGAAGGAGAACTTTTCCGAGCCGCTCCGGCTCTCGAGCGTGGCCCGCAAGGCAGGCTTCAGCGTGCCCGCGTTCAGCCGCATCTTCAAGCAGGTGACCGGGACGTCCTACCTCGCTCATCTCCGCAACGTTCGCGTCGAGCACGCGAAGATGCTGCTCAGAACGACGACGTTGTCAGCCGAGCAGATCGCTCAGGCCTGCGGCTTTCAATCTCAGCACCACCTGATCCGCTCTTTCAAAAAGGTGACTCACCAGACTCCGGGCTCGTATCGAAAGGAGGTTCTCGCGAAGGCCAAGGGACCGGGCAAGCGCGTGATCGACCAGGACTGACGCGCTAGGGCACCATCGAGAGCAGCCTGGGGCCGAAGACGATGGCGCCCACCACGCTCGCGCCGAAGGCCGCTAGCAGCACCGCGCAGGCGGAGACGTCCTTGGCCGCCCCGATCAAGGGATTTTCTTCACGAGACACCGCGTTTGCCAGGTGCTCGAGCGCCGTATTGAAGGCTTCCGCCGCGAGCACCGAGGAGACCGAGAGCGCGATCAAGCACCATTCCCTCGCGTCCAACCGAACGGCCCAGCCGAGCGCCACGACCGTGAACGTCGCGACGGCGTGGATTCTAGCGTTCGGTTCTCGAAACAGGACGCGGAGACCGCGAAAGGCGAAGCCGAAGCTTCGTGCTCTACCGGTGACCCAGGCGGTGACTGCGGTCGAGGTCATGCCGCGATTTTACGACTGTCGGCCTCCGACCGCATGGAGTCTTCGAGGAGATCGCGTATCTTTGCCGCGGTGACCGCCATCGATTACGCGCAAGAGCCGGCGCTCGGCGCCGCCGAATTCGCGGACGTCTTGCTCCGCTCCACCCTTGCCGAAAGGCGCCCAGTGGGCGATCTCGAACGGCTCGGCCGCATGCTCGAAAAGGCAGACCTGATCGTGACAGCGCGGAACCCCGAGGGCCTCCTCGTCGGTGTGGCACGCTCGATCACTGACTTCAGCTATTGCACCTACCTCTCGGATCTCGCCGTGGACGTCGAGTATCAGCGCCGAGGCATCGGAAAGGAGCTGATACGCCGCACCCACGAAGCCGCGGGCGCGGAGACGTCGCTCGTCCTGCTCTCGGCGCCGAAGGCCGAGAGCTATTACCCGCACATCGGGCTTACCCGTCACGATTCGTGTTGGATCGTGCCCCGCTCCAAACGCTAGCCGCTGCCCTGTCGGGAGCCGCGCTGCAGGAGCACGGACGTCGGAGCCCACTCGGGAAACTGCGGAATCGAGTCGCCGATCGGCTCCCACTCGGCCTTGTCCGACACGAAGGTGTGCGCTCGAGGGCGCTTGGCGAAAGGCGTATCGAGCGTCCCCAGGCGGATCCGGAGCACGCCGGCGCTCTGGCGCAAGAAGGCGTAAATGGGCGAGCCGCAGTTGGCGCAGAAGGTCCGGATTTTACCGGGTGAGGACTCGAACTCTTTGAGCGACTCGGCGCCCTGGACGAGCCGAAACCGATCGCGGTCGACGGGAGCATTGGCGGCGTGCGCGGTGCCGCTCTAACGGCAACTCTTGCAGTGGCAGTAACCGAAGTCGCCGAGCTCGCCCTCGATCTCGTACTTGACGGCCCCGCACAGGCAGCTTCCTCGATGCATGGCGGGAAGCCTTGCATGCGGGCCTCAGCGAGCAAACTGGGGAATGGCTGCCACCCGAGCAAGCGCGTCCTCCGGAGCGTCGGGCGGAAACGGCGCCGACGAACGCTCGAGGCGATCGACGAAGTTTGGGCCGAGCGGGCGCTCGAGGTCGGAGGTGCGGAGCGCGGCGCAGGTGCCCTGCCGCCCGCCCCAAGCGTCGCTTTCGCCCACGCAGAACCCCGCGAGCAGGAGGGCGGTGCGCACCGAGGTCGCGCGGCTGTAAGTGTGGAGCGTGACGCCTTCGCGGCAGAGCGATCGAAGCGCCGTGAATGCGGCGAGCGACCACAACGCGGGGTTCCGCTTCGGGGAGAAGGGATCCCAATAGACGATATCGGCGACGCCCGGCTGGTCGCACGCGAGCGACTGCAACGTTGGAATCAGATCGCCGAGATACAAGCGCCAGCTCACGCGCTCGGTCTCGTGGTGGCCCTGGTCCGCGAGCGTTCGCGCCGCAAGAAAGGCGTCACCGTCGAGGCCGAACGCGGCTCGGTGCTCGGGCTCGAGAGCCAACTCGAGCGCGGCGAGGCTGCGATCGAAGCTCAGGATCGAGAGCCGTCGCCCGCTGCGGGGCGTCGCATGCGCGACGCGCCAAGCGTGGATGGCGTTCTAGCCCGCGCCGAGTCCGACGTCGAGGAGCACGAGTGGCCCATCGTGATCTGCCTGCGAGAGGCGCTCCGCGAGCCGCGAGGGCTCGATGTAGAGACGCGGGGCCTCCACGAGCGGACCCACCAGAGGGTGCATCAGCTCGCCGGTGAGTTTGTCGCGCATCGCGAGCGCTCCGCTCGCGGTGACGACGACGTCGCAGTCGAGGCTCACGGCGCCTCGAGCTCTCCGAGGGCAGGCGAGGGGCCGAGCCTGCGGCCGTTGTGCTCGTGGCGGTCGATCTCGTCGAGCTTGCGCCGAGCGTAGCTTTCGTAGACGCCCTGCTCGATCGCGGCTCGCGCTTCGGCCATGAGCGAAAGGTAGTGGTGGACGTTGTGGATCGAGAGCAGTCTTGGCCCGAGCGGCTCGCTACACTTGAACAAGTGATGCAAGTACGCGCGGGTGAAGCGCGTGCAGGTGCTGCAGTCGCAGCTCGCGTCGAGCGGCACGTCGGCGGTCGCGTTGGCGGCGCGGGTGATGCGCACTCGCCCGGTGGACGTGAAGCCGGTGCCTTGCCAGCCGAGGTGGGTCGGAAGCACGCAGTCGAAGAGGTCGATCCCCGCGAGCATGGCGTAGAGCAGATCCGGCGGAGTGCCGACGCCCATCAAGTAGCGCGGCCGATCGGCGGGGAGGAGGTCCGCCGCGAAGTGGGTGATGCGTTCGCGATCGGCGCGCGTGTCCCCGACGGCGAGACCCCCGATGGCGAAGCCGTCGAACGGGTGGCCCGTCAAGAAGGCCGCCGACTCCTCGCGGAGTCTCGGTACCACTCCGCCCTGCACGATCGCGAACAGCGCCTGAGCGGGGTTCGTGCGCGCCGCGAGGCTCCGGAGCGCCCAGCGGTGGGTGCGCTCCATGGCCGCGCGCGTCGTCGGTTCGTCGGAGTTCGAGTCCACACAGACATCGAGCACCATCATGATGTCGGACCCGAGCGCGGTCTGCATCTCGATCGAGCGCTCCGGCGAGAGCAGGTAGGCTCGTTGGTCGACGTAGCTCTTGAAGCGCGCGCCACGCTCGTCGATGGTGCGGTCCTCGGGCAGCGAAAAGATCTGGTAGCCCCCCGAGTCCGTGAGCACCGGGCCGTTCCAGCCCATGAACGCGTGCACGCCTCCGACGCGCCGGAAGAGCTCGGGTCCCGGCCGGAGGAGCAGGTGATACGTGTTGGCGAGCACCACCTGGGCCTTCATCGCGTGGAGGTCGGTCGGGTCGAGGCCGGTGACGGTGGCGCGCGTGCCGACCACCATGAAGGCGGGCGTCTGCACGTCTCCGTGCGCCGTGGAGAGGGTCCCGCGGCGCGCCTTGGAATGGCGATCGAGCGCGGTGACCTGAAATGGAAGGGGCATGCCGGGGCGGAGTTTACTCGATCGAGAGCTTTCGGCCGCCCTGGCCGTTCGTGGCAAGGGGCGCGCTCCGTGCTACGAGGCGCGGGCCGCTCTCGATTCTCGACGCCGATGACCCTCGATTCCGACGCTATTTTCGACTGCCTGCGCGTGCTCGAGGCCCTGCTCGAGGATCGCTCGAAGCTCGCGGAGGTCGACGCGGAGACGCGCGCTCGCCTGTTGTTCGCCGCGGGGCGCCTGTCCCGGCCCGAGCGAGCCGAGCACCGAGCCCTCACGCGCGCCCTCCGTCGCAAGGACGAACGGCGCGCGCGGGAGGAAGATCGAGCGCTGCTCGAAGGGACCGGGATCCGCCAGAAGCGGCTCGAGCCCGTGTTCGTCACGCCCCCGCTGCTCGAAGCCCAGCCTGATGAGGCGCCCGAAGGTGTCGAGCCGGTCGAGGTGAAGCGCGAGCGGGCCTGCTACGTCTGCAAGGACCGCTACACGAAGCTCCATTTCTTCTACGATCAGATGTGCGAGACGTGCGGCGACTTCAACTACGAGAAGCGCTCACCATCTGCCGAGCTTTCGGGGCGCGTGGCGCTCATCACGGGCGCGCGGGTCAAAATCGGCTATCAGGCAGCGATTCTGCTGTTGCGAGCGGGGGCGCGCGTGATCGTGACGACGCGCTTCCCGCGTGACGCCGCGCTCCGCTTCGCGCGCGAGGCGGGCTACGAAGGGTTTCGCGACAGGCTCTCCATCTACGGCCTGGATCTGCGTCACACCCCGAGCGTCGAAGCATTCGCTCGGCACTTGAACCAGCACGAGAGCCGGCTCGATTTCGTGCTGCACAACGCTTGCCAGACGGTGCGGCGCCCGGTCGGTTTCTACCAACATCTCATGGAGCAGGAGCTCGCGCCGCTCCCCGCGCTGCCGGCGGAGGCGCGCTCCTTGCTCGACGACTACGAGGCCATGCGCGCGCGGACGCTGCACGCGCTGAAGGGCGGAGGGTCGACGTCTTCGCCGGCGCAGGCGCTCGGGCTCGTGGCCGCGCCGTCCCTCTCGCAAGTGGCGCTCTCCTCCGAGGATCTCGCCGGCGGGCAAGCGCTCTTCCCTCTCGGGCAGCTCGACGCGGACCTTCAGCAGGTGGATCTCCGTGACGTCAACAGCTGGCGTCTGGCCCTGGACCAGGTCGGCACCGTGGAGCTCCTGGAAGTCCAGCTCGTCAACGCGATCGCGCCGTTCGTGCTGAACGCGCGCCTCAAGCCGCTCATGCTCCGCGAGCGCACGTTCGACAAGCACATCGTCAACGTCTCGGCCATGGAGGGGCAATTTTATCGCCGCTTCAAGACCGACAAGCACCCGCACACCAACATGGCGAAGGCGGCGCTCAACATGATGACGCGCACCTCCGCTCGGGACTACGTGAAGGACGGCATCCACATGAACAGCGTGGATACGGGGTGGGTGACCGACGAAGATCCCGTACACATCGCTCGCCGGAAGACGGAGGAGAGCGGGTTTTCTCCGCCGCTCGACATCGTGGACGGCGCGGCTAGAATCGTCGACCCCATCTTCAGCGGGTTCAACAGCGGCGAGCACATGTGGGGGCAGTTTTTGAAGGACTATCGCCCCACGGCGTGGTGAATGTCGCTTACCGGTGACGAGCCCGGCGACTGCTCCGGGTAGCTCGGCGCACCCGGGCGAGCAGGTCGACGATGGTCACGCTTGGGTTTCGCCGTCTGGACGAACTCACCGGCGACGTCAAAGAGTGAGCTCGAGAGATGGGGACCGCGAGGATGAGGCCGAGACAAGCGACGTAGCCGAGCGGCGAGCAGAGCGCCGCACGCCACGCGCGGATCATCCCGCAACCTGTCCGGGAAAGGCACGACTACATCGGTCCCGTGTCAGAAGCGCGAGAAGTCCACCAGCACACCCGCGATTGGTGGCTCGTATCGTCGATCCAGGTGCTAGGCACGAGCGAGGACGAGATGTCGGAGAAGAGCTTCAGCAAGGGCCTCGAGGGAGTGATCGCGGACGAGACCAGGATCGGGTTGGTCGACGGAGAGCAGGGAAGGCTCTACTACCGTGGCTACGCCATCGAGGAGCTGGTCGCTCGGCAGTCGTTCGACGAGGTCGCGTAC
>JAEZYO010000092.1 GCA_023419055.1 Pseudomonadota bacterium
CGAACTAGCCGGACACACGCTCTTTCACGTCGAGTGAGAGCGCGTGTGTCCGCGCACGAACGTGATATCCCGTGTCGCAATATCATGCGCACGTCACTCGGGGATACTCGCGTTCGGCTGCGGTTCGTCTGCATCTCCGCTCTGTCCGTCTCGCTCGGCTGTGCTTGCGGCGATCAAAGTGATCCGGCGCTGGGGGGTGGCGCCAACGGAGGCAGCGCGGGGACGAGCGCAAGCGGAGGCGCTGGTGGAGCTGCAGGTGCTCCGACGACCGGAGGCGCGGCTGGAACTGCAGGTACGACGGGCGGCAGCGCCGGCGCGGGGAGCGGTGGCACCGCTGGCGCTGGAAACGCGGGCAGCGCGGGAGCCGCGGGCAGCGACGGATCGGGGACGTTTCTCGGAGCGCCGATCCCGACCGCGTCCGGGGGCACTCCCACTCGTCCTATTTTCGAGGAGACCGAGGCCGCGCCGTTCACAGTGCTCGGCTATCTCGCCCAGGCGGGCAACGTCACCGCGCCGACCAAGGACGACTGGGATCCGACTGCCGGCGTCGGTGACACCTCGAGCCTCACGCCGACCTTCGAGGTCGAAGAGGGCGGCACTCACGAGACCGTGCAATCGGCGGTCGACGCAGCCGTCACGGCAGGCGGCACGGAGCGCGTGTTCATTCGAGTCGCGGCGGGCACGTATCGCGAGGTCGTCTGCGTACCGAGCGGCGCTCCGCCCATCACCCTCTACGGCGCGGGTGCTTCGCCGGATGACACCGTGATCGTGTTCGACAACTACAACGGCAAGGCCAAGGAGGCGGGCGAGCCCGCGAACCCTTGCAACCCGAACCTCTCCGGCACGACCTTCGGCACCAGCGGCAGTGCGACCTTCGCCGCGTTCGCCTCGGGTTTTCAGGCCAAGAACCTGACGATCGCGAACGACACGGAGGAGGCGGGGCTCTCCACCGGTACGCAAGCAGTCGCGCTGATGACCCAGGGCGACAAGATCGTGCTCGACGACGTGCGCCTGGTCGCGAACCAAGACACGCTGTACGCCAAGACCTCGGATCCTGGCCTCATCCAGCGGGTTTACATCAAGAGCTCCTACATCGAGGGCGACGTCGACTTCATCTTCGGTCGTGCAACGCTGGTCCTCGACGCCTGCACCATCCATTACCTGACCGCGCGCCAGGGCACGAAGGGCGGCTACCTCGTGGCGCCGAGCACGGACGCTCGGAATCCGTTCGGGATCCTGATCAACGGGAGCGAGCTCACCGCCGAGGAGGGCACGCCCGCCGGTTCGATCTTCCTGGGACGAGCTTGGGACGAGAGCCAGACGGACCTGCCCACCTACGCGACCAACATCGCGGCCGGCGTCTACCCGAACGGCCAAATCGTGATCCGGGACTCGACGCTCGGCGCGCACGTGAGCGCGGTGACCCCCTGGGGCCCCTCAACCATCAAGCGTCCCTATAGCTCCGTCCCGACCGCCTACCCGGCAAACCGCTTCTTCGAGTTCGCGAACGACGGTCCGGGAAGCGCCGCCCCCTAAATTCAGCGGCTTTTGTGCCAAAAGGAGCCATTGCCAGCTGACTTTGGTGCTTTCGTCCGCAGGTGAACTTCCGCTTCCAGGGGCTCCTCTAGTCAAAGGTTTGGAGAGCGGAGCGAGACGCTTTGTCCGCGGCCGAGTTCGAGGTAGGCAAAGGTGAGCTGCCATTTTCGTGCGGCAAAGGCGAACTCATGTTCATCCACCCTACTGCAGAGGTCGAAGCTGGCGCGGAGATCGGCACCGGCACCAAGGTCTGGCACCTGTGCCACATCCGGCGCGGAGCCCGGCTGGGAGAAGGCTGCGTCATCGGGCGGGGAGTCTTCGTGGATGCAGGGGTCTCGGTAGGCCACCGCGTCAAGATTCAGAACTACGTCTCGGTGTTCCACGGGGTCACGATCGAGGACGGCGTCTTCGTGGGCCCGCACGTCTGCTTCACGAACGACCTCTTCCCGCGCGCCGTGAACCCGGACCTGAGCGCGAAGGGCGCGGACGACTGGACGGTGAGCGAGACCCGCGTGATGGAGGGCGCGTCGATCGGCGCGAACTCCACCATCCGCTGCGGGATCAAGATCGGCCGCTGGGCGATGATCGGCGCGGGCAGCGTCGTGACGAAGGACGTGCCGGATCACGCACTCGTCGTCGGAAACCCCGCGCGCCAGATCGGTTACGTGAAGAAAGACGGAAAGCGAGTCGCGACGCTCGAAGAGGCTCGCGCCGGCGCGTAGACCAAGTTATCTAAAAAGATTCGGAAAGCATCACCATGCAGATCCCCATCGCAAAACCCTTCGTCGGTGAAGAAGAACGCAAGGCCGTGATCGAGGTCTTGAGTAACGGCCAGCTCTCTCAGGGACCCAAGGTCGCCGAGTTCGAGCAGGCCTTCGCGGCCATGCACGGCGCCAAGCACGGCGTTGCGACGAGCAACGGGACCACCGCGCTGATGTCGGCTCTCATGGCGCACGGCGTGGGTCGCGGGGACGAGGTGATCGTGCCGTCCTTCAGCTTCTTCGCCACGGCCTCGTGCATCCTCAGCGTGGGCGCGACGCCGGTGTTCGCGGACATCGATCCTTCGACCTACTGCCTCTCGCCGGAGGCGGCCGAGGCGGCGATCACCCCGCGCACCAAGGCCATCATGCCCGTCCACCTTTACGGGCTCCCCGCGCACATGGCGCGCTTCGAGGCCATCTGTCGCTCGCGCAGCCTCATCCTGCTCGAGGACGCGGCGCAGGCTCACGACGCGGCCATCGAAGATCGGCGCGTCGGCACCTGGGGCACCGCCTCCTTCAGCTTCTACCCGACCAAGAACATGACCACGACCGAAGGTGGCATGGTTCTCACGAACGACGACGAGATCGCCCGCCAGCTTCGCATGGTGCGCCACCAGGGCATGAGCACGCAGTATCTCCACGAGGTCGTCGGCTACAACTTCCGCATGACCGATCTCGAGGCGGCCATCGGCCTCGTGCAGGTGGGTCGCCTGCCGGGCTGGACCGAGAAGCGCCGCGACAACGCCGCGTACTTCGACGCTCACCTGAAGGGCGTCGTCACGCCCGTCGCGCCCGCCGGCTACCGGCACGTCTACCACCAGTACACGGTGCGCGTGCCGGACGGCGTCAGCCGCGACGCGGTGGTGAAGCGCCTGAACGAGAAGGGGATCGGCGTTCGGGTCTATTACCCGCTCGCGATCCACCAGCAACCGGTCTTCCAGGCGCGCGAGGAGTACCGCGCGGTCGAGTTGCCGGAGACGGCGAAGGCGGTTTCTAGCGTGTTCAGCCTGCCGGTTCACCCGGCGCTGACGGAGGCGGAACGGGAGTACATCGTGCAGGAGGTGAATGCGGCATGCTGAAAGCAGGCGTTATCGGAGTCGGCAGCATCGGGCAGAACCACGCCCGCATCTTTCGTAGCCTGCCCGGGGCGAAGCTCGTCGGCATCGCGGACGCGAACTTGCAGGCGGCCGCCAAGGTCGGCGAGTTCAACAACGTCCCCTTCTACGACAGCCTCGACAAGCTGATCGAAGCGCAGTCGCCGGACCTCGTCAGCGTCGCGGTCCCGACCAGCCTTCACTTCGAGGTCGGGTGCGCGCTGATCGAGCGCGGCATCCACGTCTTGATGGAGAAGCCCATCACGAGCACGCTCGAACAAGCGGAGAAGCTCGTCGAGCTCGCGGCGAAGAAGGGCGTGGTGCTCGCGGTCGGCCACATCGAGCGCTTCAACCCCGCCGTGATGGAGCTCCGCCGCCGCCTGAAGGAGGGCATGGCCGGCCGGATCTACAAGGTGCTGGCGCAGCGCCTGAGCCCCTACCCGCCTCGCATCCGCGACGCCGGCGTCGTGATCGACCTCGCGTCTCACGACATCGACCTGATGCGCTACCTGATCGACGAGCCGATCACCAAGGTGTACGGCGAGACGCTCCAGAGCATCAACTCCGACCGCGAAGATCTCTTCGACGGACTCCTCCGCTTCAAGGGCGGCGCCGTCGGCGTGCTCGACGTGAACTGGATGACGCCCACCAAGATCCGGCGCCTGACGGTGACCGGGTCGCGCGGCTTCTTCGAGTGCAACCTGCTCTCGCAGGAGCTCTTCTACTACGAGAACGACAGCGCACCGAGCCAGTGGGACGCCCTCAGCGTGCTCCGCGGCGTGACCGAGGGCAACGTGCTCGGCATCCGCCTCCAGCGTCACGAGCCGCTCGCCGCCGAGATCAACGACTTCGTCAGCGCGGTT
>JAEZYO010000149.1 GCA_023419055.1 Pseudomonadota bacterium
GCGGTCTTGCCCGCGCCGTTGGGCCCGAGCAGGCCCAGGACCTCGCCGGCCCGCACGTCGACGGTGACGTCGTCGACGGCGACGAAGTCGCCGAACCGGCGCGTCAAACCTTGGGCTTCGATCGCGACCTCGGCCTCCTCGGTGGCGCGCGGCGGGATGACCACCTGCTTGTGGCCTTGACGCTTTTCCTCCGGCAAGAGCGCGATGAACGCCTTTTCGAGATCCTTCGTTCCCGTGCGCTCCATGAGCTCCGCGGGCGAGCCGGTAGCGAGCACCTTTCCGCCGTCCATCGCGACGAGCCAGTCCCACTCCTCGGCCTCGTCCATGTAGGCCGTCGAGATCACGACGCTCATTCCGGGGCGCTCGGCGCGGATCTGGTCGATGAGCGTCCAGAACTGCCGGCGTGAGAGCGGGTCGACCCCCGTCGTCGGCTCGTCCAGGATCAAGAGATCTGGATCGTGGACGAGCGCGCCGCACAGGCCGACCTTCTGCTTCATGCCGCCGGAGAGCTTGCCCGCCGGTCGCTCCGGAAACGGACCGAGCCCGGTCGCGTCGCGCAGCTGCTTCACGCGGATTCGTCGCTCACCGGGAGAGAGCCCGAAGAGGCGCGCCATGAAGTCGACGTTGTCGTAGACGCTGAGCTCGAGGTAGAGGTTCTTGCCGAGACCCTGGGGCATGTAGGCGACGCGCGGCCCCACTTCACGACGGTGCTTCACGTCTCCGATGTCGCCGCCGAGGACTTGGATCTTGCCCTCTTGCATCTTCTTCGAGCCGGCGATGAGCGCCATGAGCGTCGATTTGCCGACCCCATCGGGCCCCACGATCCCGACCATGATGCCGCTCGGGATCTCGAGCGAGATGCCGTCGAGCGCGAGCGTCTTCTTGTAGCGATGCGTGACGTTGTCGACCGTCACGACCGGCCCAGCCGAGGCGATCGAAAGTGCGGATGACTCCATGGGCGAGGCTCCTGGCCTCACTCGATCGAGGCTGTCTTGGGCTGGACGGTCACTAGCCTCTGGAGCCGCTCCGGCCACACCGCCGAGTCGTCGATCTTCACGTACCCGACGCCGCGAATGCCGGTCTTGATGCGCTCGAGGTACTGCGCGACGAGCTCTTTCGGTAGCTGGATCTTCACTCGAAACATCAGCTTCTCGCGCTCGCTCTTGGTCTCGACCTGCTTGGGCGTGAACTGCGCCTCGGGCGAGACGAAGCTCACTTTCCCGGCGACCGCGTGGTCGGGGTCGTAGTCGACCATGATGCGCGCCTCCGCGCCGATCTTCACCTTCGCCGCCTGCTCTGCCGGCAGGAAGATCTCCATGTAGACGTCCTCCAGGTTCACGAGCGTCAGCGCCTTGCCACCCGCGGCGAGGACCTCCCCCGGTTCGGCCAGGCGATAGAGCACGCGGCCCGTGACGGGCGACAGGAGTGTCGCGTCCGCGATGCGGGTCTGAATCGTCGCGACCTGGGCTTCGGCGACTTCGACCTGCTGCTTGGCGGTCTTCAGCATGGCTTCCGTCTCGGCGAGGCTCGCCTTGGAGGTCTCGAGTTTCGTCTTTCGCACGTCGAGCTCGCGCTGGGAGCCGGCGTTCTCCGCAACGAGGTTCTCGGACCGCTCGGCCTCGACCTCCGCGAGATCGATCTCGCTCTTTTGCTTCGTGATCGCCGCGCTCGCCACGGCGAGGCGCTCCTTGGCCGCGAGCACGGCGGCCTGCGCCTCGGCCATTTCCGCTTCGATCGTGACCGTGTCGAGCCGCACGAGGAGCTGACCCGGCTTCACGAAGTCGCCCTCGTCGACCAGGATCTCCCTTACCCTGAGGGGTTCCCGCGCCGCGACGTCGAGGAGCTTCGCCTCGAGTCGACCGTTGCCCGAGACGATGCCCTCGGGAAGCGCCGCCTGCTTCGCCTTCCAGTACCGAACGCCGAAGAACGCCGCCACTCCGACGACGACCAGCGGGATGATCCACTTGAGTGACCGTTTCGAGATCTTCGGCATGATGAGTTCCTACTTTTCCCCCTGGGGTGGGCTCGCATCCTTCTCGGGTCCGCGCGGCTCGGACAGCATGTCGCCCCAGTCCGTGCGCTCCTTCATCTCCCGCTGCATCGGTTCGGGCACGAACGCCTTGCCTCGGCTGAACTCCCAGCCTCCGCCGAGCGCCTTGTAGACGGCGATCCAGCTCGTCGCGACGGAAGAGCGCACCTCCGCCAGGTTGTTCTGCTCTTGCAAGAGCGAGCGTTGCGCGTCGAGCACACGCTGGTAGTCCTCCGCGCCTTCGCGGTACTGGATCAGCGCGAGCTCTTCGGCGCGCTGGGCCGCTTTCACGGCTGCCTCCCGCGAGAGCAGCGCTTCTCGTGAGTTCACGAAGCCCACGAGCGAGTCCTCCACCTCCTGCGCGGCCTGGAGCACGGTGTTCTGATACTGGACGAGCAGCTGCTGGAAGCGCGCGTCCTCGACTCGCACACCGTTCTTCAAGCGACCGTAGTTGAAGAACGGCCAGACGATGCGCGGGCCGACCGAGTAGAAGAGCGCATCGCCGGAGAACAGGTTGTGCGAGCCCGGGCCCACGCTGTTCGCCTGGAGCCCGACCTCGCCGAAGATCGAGAAGCTCGGGTAGAGCTCGGATTTCGCGATGCCGATCCTGGCGCACTGCGCGGCGGCGTTGAGCTCGGCGCTGCGGATGTCCGGGCGACGGCGCAAGAGCTCGGCGGGTACGGTGACCGCCACCTGTTCTGGCGCTTTCGGGATTTCCTTGGGCCCGGCGAGCAGCGGGTCGAACGTCGCGACGGGCTGCCCGAGCAACGTCCCGAGCGCATTTTGTGCTTGCTCTAGATCGCGTCGAAGGTCCGGGATCGTGGCTCGCGTGCTCTCGAGCAGCGCGGTCGCTTGGGCGACGTCGAGCTCGGAGGTGGCGCCGTTGCGAAAGTGAGCGTCCGCGATTCGAAGGCCCTCTTCCTGAAGCGTCACGTTCTGCTGGGCTTGCTCGACCAGCACCTGAAAGGTCCGGATCACGGCGTAAGTGCGCGCGACCTCGGCGGTGAGTGACACCAGCACGTCGCGATAGTCGGCGACCGACGCGAGGAGGCCCGCTGCTTCGGCCTCGACACCGCGCCGGTACTTGCCCCAGAGGTCGAGCTCCCAGGTCGCGTCGAACCCGAGCTCGTAGTCGAAGAAGTTGCGGTCGACGTTGAAGGCCAGAGCCTTCTGTTTCGTCACTCCGACCGCCCCGCCACGGCCGTAGACCACCTGGGACTGCGGGAACTGCTGGCCCGTCGCGATAGCCAGTCGCGCGCGCGACTCTGCGATGCGTAGGCCTGCGATCTGAAGCGGCAAGTTCTGCCGGTAGGCGAGGTCGATCAAGCGGTCGAGCGCCGGATCGTTGAACGCCTTCCACCAGCGGCTGTCGGTGGGCGTCTGGGTCGCGACGCGCGCGTTCTTCCCCTCTCGCCAGCTCGGAGCGACGGGAGCCTGGGGCTTCTTGAAGTCGGGACCCACCGTGCAGCCAGCGAGCGCAGAGGAGAGCACGAGCGCAGCGGCCAGGCCGCTCCGCGAGCGCTTTGACGTGGCGCTGCTCATCGGTTCCCGCCCTTCAGAAGTCTCAGCGTGTGCTCTGCGATCACGAGTTCCTCGTTCGTCGGAATGACCCAGACCGCGACGCGGCTGGTTCGGCTGCTGATGAGTGGGGCCCCGTCCCTGTTCGCGCCGGAGTCGAGCTCGAGCCCGAGCCACTCCGAACGGCCGCAGATGCGCGCCCGCATCTCCGCGCTGTTCTCACCGATCCCCGCGGTGAAGACCAATGCATCGAGGCCTCCCAGGGCGGCGGTGAGCGAACCGAGCTCCCGCGCGACCCGGTAAGCGAAGTAGTCGAGCGCCAGAGCCGCGTCGGGTTCGGGGGACGCGAGTAGCGTAGGTACGTCGTTCGAGATCCCCGACAAGCCGAGCAGACCCGACTGCTGGTAGAGTAGCTGCTCGATTTCGTCGAGCGACAGTTTGCGCTCCCGAGCGAGGTAGAGGACGACGCCTGGATCGAGTGCGCCGGAGCGCGTACCCATGGGCAGGCCCTCGAGCGCCGTGAAGCCGAAAGTCGTGGCGACGCTCTTACCGCCCTGCATCGCGCACATCGATGCGCCGCTGCCGAGGTGGGCGACGACGACGCGAAGGGGCGCGAGCTCGGGCGCGACCTCGGCGAACTTGCGGGCGATGTATTCGTACGAGAGCCCGTGGAAGCCGTAGCGGAGCACCCCCTCGTCGAAGAAGCGCTTCGGTAGCCCGTAGAGCTTCGCTAGCGTCGGCTGCGTCGCGTGAAACGCCGTGTCGAAGCAGGCGACCTGGGGCAGGCTCGGCGAGGAACGCAGCAGCTGCCGGATCGGGGCGAGGTGATGCGGCTGGTGGAGCGGCGCGAGCGGTGACAGCCTTTCGAGTCTTGAAAGGACGCTCGTGTCCACGCGGACCGGCTCCGTGTACTCGACGCCGCCGTGGGCGACTCGGTGCCCCACGGCGACGAGGGCGATCCGGGCGGCTTCCTCTCGGCGCAGAAAAGACGAGAGGAACTCGAGGCAGGCGCCTTGATCGCGCCCCTCGGAACCTTGGAGCTCGCGCGAAGCGATGGTCGTGCCCGCGCCATCCTGGACGGTGAAGTGAGGCTTCGTTCCTATCCCCGCGATGCGGCCTTTCAAGCGGAGTGCAGGTGTGCCTTCGACGGCGAGCACCTGAAACTTCAGGCTCGATGATCCGGCGTTGAGCACCAGAACGGCGTCCTTCACGAGGTCTTGCTCCCCGGGTCGGCAACGGGCACGCCGCGCCTCCGGCCTTCCGCCACGAGCTTCAGCACCGCGCACGAGGCGAGGCGGCTCCGAACGGTATCCGCGCGGCTCGTGAGCACGACGGGAACGCGCGTGCCGAGCACGATGCCTGCCGCTTCGGCGCCCGCGAGGTACTGGAGCTGTTTGGCCAGCATGTTCCCTGCCTCCAGATCGGGCGCGAGCAGGATATCGGCCTGACCAGCCACCGGGGACGTGATCTTCTTCGTGGCAGCGGCTTGCGCGCTGATGGCGTTGTCGAAGGCGAGCGGTCCGTCGAGGACGCCGCCCTCGATCTGCCCGCGTTCCGCCATCTTGCAGAGCGCGGCCGCGTCGAGCGTCGCGGGCATCTTGGAGTTCACGGTCTCGACCCCGGCCAAGATGGCGACCTTGGGAGTCGCGACGCCGAGGAGCTGGAGGAGATCGATCGCGTTCCTGAGGATGTCGGCCTTGTCCTCCAGCGTCGGCGCGATGTTGATCGCGGCGTCCGTAATGACGAGGAGCCGCGGATAGCTCGGCACGTCGAGCACGAACGCGTGGCTCACACGCCGCGCGGTGCGAAGCCCGGTCGCCGAGGGCACGATCGCGCCCATGAGCTCGTCGGTGTGGAGGCTGCCCTTCATGAGCGCGTCGACCTCGCCGGCACGCGCCAGCGCGACCGCGGCGGACGCCGCGGCGTGGCTATGCTCCGTGGTGACGATCCGGTACGGGGACAAGTCGACGCCTTCGCGCTCCGCGACCGCGCGGATCTTCGCCTCGGGACCGACCAAAACAGGTTCGATGAGGCCGCGCTCCGCCGCCTCGAGCGGCCCGAGCAGGGCTTGTCGTTCGCAAGGGTGCACGATCGCGCAGACCACCTTGGGGAGTCCTTCACAGCGCTGGAGCAGGCGCGCGAAAGCATCGTTGCGACGGATCACGATCTCCGGCGTCACGAGCTGGCTTTCGGTCTTCTTCTCGGTCGGTGCCGACACCGTCACGGTTCCGGTGACGAGCTCTCGATCCTTCGAGTGGATCCGACAGTCGAAGACGATCGCGTGATCGTGGGGACGCTTTTCGTGGGCGGTGATGGTCGCCGTCAGCTCGTCCTTCTCGCTGAATTGCCCCCGGAACTTGAGGTTCTGCTCCAAGATGGTGGTGCCCGGTCCCGGCAACCGGCGGCAGAGCAAGGTCGAAAGCACCGCCTCGGCGCCGACGGATCTCGCGCTGGCACCATCGCCGTTCGCTTCCGAGCCGTCCGACTGGTCGAGCTGGAACGGGTCTGCGTCACCCGACATGAGGGCGAGAGCTTCGATCTCGATCGGCGTCAAATGGCGAGACAAGGTGAGCGTCTCGCCCACCTGGATTTCTTCGTAGGTCCGGTTGTCGAAGGAGGGCATGCGGTGCCTAGGTTCAGGGACGTTCACGCGGCCAAGAGGACTTTGCGGATGCGCGTCACCATCTCGAGCTGGTCGGGAGTCGGATCACCCACGAGCTCTCGGTCGCTCGCGATCCGATCGAGGACCAGGAGGAAGCGCTCGCGGTCCGGTGGATCGGCGAGGAGCTCCGGTAACGTGTGGAGCGCGCGCTCGGGCTCGAACTCGACGATGATGTCCTGCTCGGAGCGCACGAGTTTCCAGTCGTGGACCGAGAGCTCCGGTAAGAGCTCCGCGTACTCCTTGGCGAGCGCTGCCCTCCGATCCAGACGCGCCAGCGGGATCGGCGCGCCCTTGCGTTCGAGGAGCTCTGCAGCGCGCGCCAGCGCCGCCGGGTAGCCACCCGCTTCGATCGCGTCGAGCGCGGACTTGACGAAAGGCAGCGCGCGCGGATCGGACGGCAGCTGCTGGGGCCTTTCACCGCGGATGCGGTCAGCGAAGTAGAGCGGCAAGAGCGCTCCGTAGGTTTCGAAGAACAGGAGCTCGCTCGTCGCGTCTCGGAGATCCCGATAGTAGTCGAGCGACGCGCTGAAGAGCCCGGCGAAGGTTCGCTCCCACTTTTGCCAGGGGTGCTCCGCACCGACGGTGTGGCGCTGCGACTTGATCGCGTCGGCAAGGGGCTCGAGAAAAGAGAGCCAGGGGTTCAGATCCGAGACCGCCCAGCGTTGAGCCCGCAGCGGGTGGAGCTGCCGTCCGAGACGCGCGGCGAGCTCGTTCGCTCCCGAGCGTACGAGCGGTTGCGCGAAGATCTCGTAGGCCCTTTGATTGAAGTCGGAGAGGGCCGCCACGAGCGCAAAGGGCTTCTCGTCGACGCGCTTGAAGCGATTCAGCCGCGGCACGATCTCCTCGAGGCGATGCTCGATGAACGAGATCGCATACTCGGTGCTCCCGTCTTCGCGCTTGTTCTCGTCGATTTGCATGCCGTACAGGCCCGGCGGGAGCGCCTCGATCGAGTCGAGCACCGAGACCAGCTGCGTGTGCTCGCGCCGCGCCACCTTCCCGGAAACGAAGAGCCCGAGGTGCCCTGCGGTGCGATGGAGCAAGCCGACGATGACCTGGCCGCGCGCCTTGATCTCCTCCGTGCTGCGGTAAACGTCGGCCACCCAGTTGAAGGCTTGCTGTGGCGGCGTGATGTTGTCGCCGAGCGAGGCGAACATGACGATGGGGCACTGCACTTCGCGCAGGTCGAACGGCTCCGTCCCCGCCGCCTTCCTGCCGGAGGTCCAGAGCTCGTTGCCGACGAACAAGTTCTGCGTGATCCATTCGATCTCGCTCTGGTTCATCAGATAGAACCCGCCCCACCAGCGCTCGAACTCGAGGAAGCGCGGCGGCTCGCGGTCGATGTTGGCGAAGAGCCGATAGTACTTGTCGAAGTAGGTGTTGGCGGGGTCGAGGCTCTCGAAGTTCTGCACGAGCCAGGCGCCGTCGAAGAGCCCGTTGCCCGCATCCGAGACGAAGGAGCCGAGCCAGGTGCCACCGAGCAGGCCACCCACGTAGCGCATCGGGTTATTGCCTTCGCCTTCGCTCCAGGCCCCTCCCCAGTAGGACATCGGCGCGCCGTTGATGACCAGCGCACCGGTGTCCTCGGGCTTCGACGCGGCGAGCATCATCGCTGCCCAGCCGCCCTGACAGTTGCCCACGATCACCGGCTTCGGGCTGTTCGGGTGCAGCTCTCGCACGTGACGTACGAAGAGCTGCTCCGCCGCGCACACGTCGAGCAGCGTCTGCTCCGGTTCCGGCACCGGGTAAAAGATCACGAAGTACACCGGGTGTCCCGCGCGCAGGGCGACGCCCACCTGGGAGTCGTCCTTGAAGCCGCCGATACCCGGCCCGTGCCCCGCGCGTGGATCGACGATGACGTAGGGCCTCCGCCGCTCGTCGAGCGTCACCCCGGGCGGTGGTTGGATTTTCACGAGCGCGTAGTTGGCCGGGCGCTCGAAGGTTCTCGCGTCGAGCACCACCTCGTAGTCGAAGTGAAGGACCGGTGGCTTGCCCTCGAGCTCGTGCTCGACGAACTGAGTGCCACGCTGCCGGAGCGTGTCCCAGAAGAGCAGGCTTCGCTGGCAGAGGTCGACCGCGTAGTCGCCGAAGCTCGTTGAGAGCTGCCAGGGGAGGAGCGGAGACCAGGCGTCGGCAAGGTTGGTGTCGAACGTTCGCTTGACCTTCTGGGCGTACTGTTCGCGGGCGTGTCGGGCGCGATGACGGAAGACGCGGAGCACACGAGCGTGAATGTCGGCGCTCCGGAGGAGCGGAGTCGCTGTGTCGGGCCTCGTCGCATCGGACATGGTCTTCTCCGCGGTTCCGTGTCGAGATGGCGACGCTTCGATGGACCTCGTGCGTTGCCGCCGCCGTCGTGCGCGCAGCCACTGCAAGGAGCAAACCATTTGGGCCGAAGTAAAGGCGCGCACCCGGACGTCGACGCGTCGTGCTCGTGAAACTTCCGCGATCCCACCAAACCGGCGCGCTCGCGCGCGAGTTCATACGGCGTACGGCTCGCAGCCCGTGCCCGGGTCGCGCGCGCGTCGTCGACCCGTCACTCGCCTCGGCCCGAGCTCGGGTGACGAAGTGTCGCGTTGCGACAAGGTGCCGCGCGATGAACGGGTCTGCGTGGCGATCGCGTCTCGACCCCGACGATGGCGCTCGAAATCCCGCGTTGAAGGTAGCAAAGTCGTCGATCACCTTTCAGGATCATGAGACTCCTCGCAGCAGCGCTCATCCCCTTCGCGGGTATCAGTAGCTGCTACGCCTATCCGGGCGCGTCGGAAACCTACAACGACCAGATCGTCGCCACGCGCTACGACACGAGCGCCGAGCTCGAGGCTTACTCGACGTTCACCGTCGCTCCCTCCGTCACCTTCGTCGACACGGCATCCGGCGGGGAGACGGAGCAGCTGTCCGACGACGTCGCCGAGGTCCTGATCGACGAGGTGGCCCGACAGCTCGCCGAAAGCGGCTACCAACAAGTCGAGCCGGAGGACGAGCCGGAGCTCGGCGCCAAAGTCACGGTGGTGAAGGGCACCGTCCAGGGCGTCGACTACGCGTCCTATTGGGGCGGCTACGGCTACTACTCTCCGTACTCGTGGGGTTACTACTACCCTTACGTGGTCCCGGTTTACTACGAGTACGACACCACCGTGCTCAAGGTGGACTTGGTCGACGTGCGCGACGCTCGCCCCGACGACCTCGCCGAGCAAAGAGAGTCGGGTGAGGTCCCGACCGACCTTCGCGCGCTCTGGACCACGGTCATCTACGGAGTGCTCGAGGCGACCTCGGTGGAGGAGGCGCAACAGGCGGCGCTCGGCATCGAACAGGCATTCCAACAGTCGCCCTACCTCGGAGGCGCCCGATGATTCGTCGGATCGCTGCCTCTGCGCTTTTCGCGGCGGTAAGCCTCGCGTGGCTTCCGGTCGCGTCGGCGCAGCACACGAACACTCATGGCATCGTGACCATCAACGGAGAGATGGCGGTGCCGGTTTACTCGTTCCGGAACGTGCAGGAGAGAGTCAGCTTCCGGGGCTTCGGCGCGGACGTGCGTTACTTCCTGCACGACATGTTCTCGCTGGGCGGCTCGACATCGATTCAGCTCTTCAACGACGAGTTCTCCAATCGAACCATCACGCGGCCGGACGGTGCGGTCACCGCCACTCTCCACGAGTACACGCAGTTCTGGCAGGTGAGGGGCGTCGCGCACTACTACCCGCTCGGGCGGGCGGCGGTCGCCCCGTACATCGGCGTCGCCGCGGGCTACGGCTGGGCCAATCGGCTGACCCTCGTCACCGATCTCTCGCTCCAGGACACCGCGAGCGCCTTCGTGGTAACCCCGGAGCTCGGGGCGCTGTTCAACATCGGAGATTCACCCGCCGGGTTGATGGCCTCGGCGCGCTACAACTTCAGCACCGCGAGCCCCGAGCGGGTCGATTCGCTCTCCTTCCTGAGCTTCACGCTCGGGGGGTACGTCGGGTACTGAACGGGGCCCTCAGGCGCCCTTTTCCGTTCGGGCGCGCGCCTCGGCGTCCGCGGCGGCGATGAAATCGCGGACCTTCGGGTAGACGATCTCGCGCCAGCGCCGCCCGCTGAAGAGCCCGTAGTGGCCGGCGCCCTCGATCGTCAGGTGCGACTTCCGATCAGCGGGGATGCCGCTGCAGAGCTCCAAGGCCGCCTGGGTCTGGCCGGAGCCGGAGATGTCGTCGAGCTCACCCTCGATGGTCATGAGCGCGGGCCCGCGGATCGCTTCGGGCGCGACGCGCACTCCGTTCACGTACCAGCGCCCGAGCGGCAACAAGTGCTGCTGGAACACGATGCGGATGCAGTCGAGGTAGTACTCGGCGGGCATGTCGAGCACCGCGTTGTACTCGTCGTAGAAGCGCCGGTGCGCCTCGGCAGTCTCGAGATCCCCCTGCACGAGGTGCTGGTAGAAGTCCCAGTGCGAGCCCATGTGGCGCCCCGGGTTCATGGCGATGAAGCCCGCGTGCTGCAAAAAGCCGGGATAGACGCGGCGCCCTTCACCCGGGTACCCGACCGGCACGCGATCGATCACGAAGTCCTCGAACCAGCTGAGCGGCTTGGTGGTCGCGAGGTTGTTCACCTCGGTCGGGCTGCGACGCGCGTCGATCGGACCGCCCATCATGGTCAGGCTGAGCGGCAGCGGCTCACCGGCGCTCGCCATCAAGGACACGGCCGCGAGCACCGGGACGGTGGGCTGGCACACCGAGATCACGTGCAGGCGCTCGGTCCCGATGTGCCGGATGAACTCGCGCATGTAGGCGATGTAGTCGTCGAGGGTGAAGGGACCCTTTTCGCGCGGGACCATGCGCGCGTCGATCCAATCGGTGACGTAGACCTTGTGGTCCGAGAGCAGGCTCTGCACCGTGTCGCGCAGCAGGGTGGCGTGGTGTCCGGAGAGCGGCGCGACGACGAGCACGGCTGGGTCGCGCTTGAGCCCGCCGATGACGTCGGCGGCGTCGCTGTAGCGCTTGAAGCGCTGGAGGCGACAGAACGGTTTCGCGAGCGCGGTTCGCTCCACCACCGGCACCCGCGCGCCCCGCACCTCCGCGGAGTGGATTCCGAACTTCGGCTTCTCGTAGTCTTTGCCGATACGGTAGAAAAGCTCGTACCCCGCGGCCACCCGGGACGCACCGGGCAGCTGCGAGAGCCAGCTGCCGCGCGCCGAAAACATGTCCGAGAACGCGTGGGCCAGGTGCGTCGCCGGGCTCACGAGGGAGCGATTGAATTCGTACAGTTGATAGAACATTTGACTCGGACGCCCGCCGCTGCGTCGGAGCTATCGACGCAGAATCACTCTTTGAGTATCGGGCTTGGTCCGGTCGAAGTAAAGCGCACGGACTGAGACGTCTCGGGCGTGGACGGCTCGTTCTTGTCACGCTTGTCACGCTCCGATCTCGTCGTGGCATCAGCGCGCGGTCCAGCCGCCGTCGATGACGATCGTCTGCCCGGTCACGTTGCGAGCGGCGGCCGAAATCAGATACGCGGCCGCGCCCGCGATTTCATCGAAGCCGATGAACACACCTTTCGGCATGGGCGCGAGCATGACCGAGTCGATCACTTCCTCTTCGGGGATGCCCCGCGAGAGTGCTTGATCGGCGATTTGCTTCTCGACGAGGGCCGTCTTCACGTAGCTCGGGCAGATCGTGTTGACGGTGATGTCGACGTCCGCGTTCTCGAGCGCGACCGACTTGGAGAACCCGAGCAGCCCGTGCTTGGCCGCCACGTACGCGCTCTTGAAGGGGCTCGCCACGAGCGAGTGGATGCTGCCGATGTTGATCACGCGCCCGAAGCCGCGATCCCGCATGCCGGGCAGCACGGCCCGCGTGAGGCGCACCGTGCCGGTCAGCATCACGTCGATCAAGAGCTGCCATTTCGCTTGCGGGAAGCTCTCGAGCCGGGCGACGTACTGGAGCCCGGCGTTGTTGATCAGCACGTCCACCTGCCGTGACAACGTGGCGAGCGCTGCGACCACGCTCTGCTCCGAGGTCACGTCGAGCACGCACGCCTCCGCGCTGCCGCCGCTCGCGCGGATTTGCGCGGCGACCGGCTCCGCCTCTGCCTGCTTCAAGTCGCTGACGAACACGTGATGGCCGAGCGCGGCGAGCTCGGTGGCGAGCCCGGCGCCGATGCCGTGCGCTGCGCCGGTGATCAAGATTCCATGCATGAGCGAGTTTCTCCTCTCCTGGGTCAACTTCGGGTTCTCGAGCGCGAACCTGCACGCCGGTTGCGGAAACCTTTGCAACGCGATCGAGCGAGCTCGGTGGGGAACCCCCGTGGCGATCGTGCGGCCACGTGACTCACCGTCACGACGAGGCCGAATGGCACTGTTCCGAGCCGAGCAACATTCCTCGTAAGCAGCATTTGTCCTACCGAAACGCACCGTAGGTGCAGGACGCGAGCGAGACCGATTGGCACATCTGCTGCACAAGCGTGGCCAACGACAACGGCCGAGAGAGGGTCTCTCGAATCGTCGTTCGACACTCGCGAACTCGTCGTCATCTCGTCTTCGTGACGACACCGAGAGGAATCAATGCTCGATCAACTTTTGGACACTTTCCGCAAGGCGTCCGAGTCCTCCCTGCGCATGCAGCAGGACGTCTTCAAGACTTTGACTCAGCAGTGGACGGCACCTTTTCCGGGCTCCGCGGGAGCAGCGTCACCCGCCGGTGAGAATGCCGCAGCGTTCCAGAAGCGCTTCGTCACGCTCGCGCTCGAGATGCTCAAGAAGCACCGCGAGGCCCTGGACTCGGCTTACGCGTCCGGCATTCAGATCATGGAACAAGCGCTCCGGGTGACGGACGTGCGCTCGCCCGAAGATTTCCGCAAGGTGAGCGAGGATGTCTGGCGCAAGCTCACCGAGACGTACAAGACCGAAGCCGAAGCGCGCTTTCGCGACTTCCAGAAGTGGATGGATGAGTCGTTCCTGGCCGCCCAGAAGCCGAAGCCCACCGCCACCTGAAGGCGACCATGGCGCACCCCGAGCCCGAATCAGGTCCCGAGCGCTCGTCGCTACCACGGCTCTGGTTCGAGCTCTGGAGGGATATCGCGCTCTCTCCCTCGACCCCTACCGAGCTCGAGCTGCGGAAGCTCCGGGCTCGCTGGTTCTCCGAGCTCGGCGCCGTCATCGAAGACTCGATGAGAGCGACGCTGTTTCTCGAGACGATGTCTCGCGGACTCTGGGCGCTCAACCACTCGACTCCACTTTTCGCGCGGTTCTTCCGCCCGCCGTACTCGAGCCCGGGGCTCGAGCCCGAGCAGCCCGACCCTTCTGCTCCCTGACACTCGCCGGAAGAAGATCAACGGCACTCCTACGGGTAGTGCGCATGAAAGAGGACGTGTTCCATGGCCCTCGCCATTCCCATTCCCCAAGAGACCGTGATGCCCAGCTTCAGCCTCGTCGGTAAGGCGGTGTTCGTGACGGGAGGCTCCCGCGGCATCGGGCGCGCCTGCGCGCTCACGCTCGCCGCTGCTGGAGCGGACATCGCCATCGGTTCGAGCCCGAGCGGCGCGGAGGTCGCCGAAACGGTGTGCGAAGAAGTCCGCCAGCTCGGCCGAAAAGCCGCGGCCTACTCGTTCGACGTCGGGGACTCGAGCCAGGTGGAGACCATGTGCGCCCGAGTCAACCAGGACTTCGAAGCCATCGACGTGCTCGTGAACAACGCAGGCATCACCCGCGATGGCTTGTTTCGCAAGATGGAACGCGCCGCCTGGGACGAGGTGCTGAACACGAACCTGACCAGCGTCTTCGACATCACCCGCTGCTTCATCGAGGGCATGGCCGCTCGCGGCTGGGGGCGGGTGGTCAACATCTCGAGCATCGTCGGTCGCGTCGGCAACTTCGGTCAGGCCAACTACGCCGCGGCCAAGGCCGGCTTGATCGGCTTCACCAAGGCGCTCGCGCGCGAGTACGCGAGGAAGGGCGTCACCGTGAACGCCATCGCACCCGGCTTCGTTCGCACTCGCATGCTGGACTGCGTCCCCGACAAGGCCATGAAGTCGGTCCTCGAGACCACGCCCGTCGGGCGCCTCGGGGATCCCATGGAGATCGCCGGGAGCGTGCTCTACCTGGCCTCGCCGGCGGCAGGTTTCGTCACCGGGCACGTGCTCGACATCAACGGCGGCATGGCGATGTGAGCCTGCGATTGGTGCGAGGAGCAACGATTGGATCACCCGGGTTTGTGGACCTGGCCGAGCGCGCTCGCGGAGGTTGGCCTGGCCTCCCAGCGACGCTTCTGGCAGGGAGTACTCAATTGGCCTCGCGCCCTCGAGGTCCAGAGCGCGACGCGCGTGGGCACCACGCCGAGCGACGTGGTGATGCAGCGGGGCAGCTTGCGGCTGCTCCGCTACAGGCGGCAGACCCCCGCTCGTTACGCCGAGCCGGTGCTGTTCTGCTACGCGCTCATCAATCGTCCCTACATCCTGGACCTTCAAGACGGTAAGAGCGTCGTCCAGCGCTACCTCGAGCGAGGCTTCGACGTCTACCTGATCGACTGGGGCGTCCCCTCCACGGAGGACCGCACGCTCACGCTCGAGCACTACGTGAACCACCTGTTGAAGGACGTGGTCGAGTTCGTCCTCGCGTCCCACCGGCTCGCTCGTCTGCACCTCCTCGGGTATTGCATGGGCGGCACCCTCGCGACGCTTTTTGCCGCACTCTACCCGCAGAAGGTGCGGACTCTCACGTTGCTCGCCGCCCCGATCGACTTCGACAATCAGGCGTCACTCCTCAACGTCTGGGCGGACCGCCGCCATTTCGACGTCGACGCGTTCGTGGACGCTCACGGCAACTGCCCGGCCTGGTTTCTGCAATCGTGCTTTCAAGCCATGAAGCCGGTCCAGAACTACTGGGAGAAGAACCTCGGCTTCTTCGAGCAGATCGAGGATCAGCGGTTCCTGTCCGGCTTCTTCGCGATGGAGCGCTGGGTGAACGACAACATCCCGGTCGCCGGCGAGACGTTCCGGGAGTTCGTGAAGAAGCTCTTTCAACAGAATCAGCTCGTCCGCGGTGAGTTTCGGCTGGGAAGAGACACGGTCAGGCTCGATCGCATCACCTGTCCGCTACTCCTGCTCACCGCCAAGAACGACCACCTCGTGGCGCCCGCCTCGACCGAGGGCATCCGCCCGCACGTCGGATCGTCGGACATCCTCGCCACCAGCATCGACGCGGGTCACGTCGGGCTCGTCGTCAGCAGCAAGGCACAAAAGGCGCTCTGGCCGAGCGCCACCACTTGGCTCGCGGAGCGTTCCTGCGAGCTTGGGGCGACCAAGCATCCGGTTATCACCGGATAGAAGGCAATTCATGGGCGTTCGTATCACCGGCGTCGGCGCGTACACACCGCAACGAGTCATGACCAACCACGAGCTGGCTGCGAGGGTCGACACCTCGCACGAGTGGATCCTGAGCAAGACCGGGATCCGCGAGCGCCGTATCGCTGG
>JAEZYO010000014.1 GCA_023419055.1 Pseudomonadota bacterium
GGCCACGCTATCGTGGACTTGTGGAAGAAAGAGATCGAGCAGAAGGCCGGCCTCTCGCTGACCTCGCTGCTTAGCCAGTTCGAAAACCAGGACCTCTTCGCCCGCGCCGCCAAGCACCTGCTGCGCGATCTCAACCTCGTCCCCGAGGGTGAACTCGACGACGCCGACGGCGATCAGGACGACGAGAACGGCGACGACCAGGACCCCGAACGCGGCCAGGACGACGAGAAGACGCCCGAGCAGGGTGAGGGCGAGAGCGAAGATTCGGAATCGCAAGAAGACCAGGCGCCCGGCGACAGCGACGAAGAGGGTGAGACCGAGGGCGCCGAGCAGGATTTCCAGGAGACCGACGACGAGGCTCCCGGCGAGGCCGGCGACGAAGCACCGCTGCCGCCTCCGGGCGCGAACGCCAAGGAATTCACGAACCAGTTCAACTACAAGATCTTCACCCAGAAGTTCGACGAGATCGTCAAAGCGAGCGAGCTCTGCCCGCCCGAGGAGCTCGACCAGTTGCGCGCCTTGCTCGACAAGCAGCTCGAGAACCTCGCCGGTGCCGTGGCACGGCTCGCCAACAAGCTGCAGCGTCGCCTGATGGCGCAACAATCGCGCAGCTGGGAATTCGATCTCGACGAGGGCCTGCTCGATACCGCGCGTTTGACGCGCGTCGTCACCGATCCGCTGCAGGCGCTGAGCTTCAAGGTCGAGCGCGATACGGATTTCCGCGACACCGTGGTAACCCTGCTCATCGACAATTCGGGTTCCATGCGCGGCCGCCCGATCACCATCGCGGCAATCTGCGGCGACATCCTTGCCCGCACGCTGGAACGCTGCGGCGTGAAGGTCGAGATCCTCGGCTTCACCACGCGCGCCTGGAAAGGCGGCAAGAGCCGCGAGGCCTGGCTCGAAGCGGGTCGTCCGGGCAATCCCGGCCGCGTCAACGACATCCGACACATCATCTACAAGGGCGCGGACGAACCGTGGCGGCATGCGCGCCGCAACCTCGGCCTCATGATGCGCGAGGGACTGCTCAAGGAAAACATCGACGGCGAAGCGCTCGAATGGGCGCGCAAGAGGTTGATGGCACGGTCCGAAAACCGCCGCATCCTGATGGTGATCTCCGATGGCGCTCCCGTCGACGACTCGACCCAGAGCGTCAACGCCGGCAACTACCTCGAGGCGCATTTGCGTCAGGTCATCGAAGACATTGAAACGCGCTCGCCGATCCAGTTGGTCGCCGTGGGTATCGGTCATGACGTGACTCGCTACTATCGTCGCGCCGTGACCCTGCTCGACGCCGAAGAACTCGCGGGTGCGCTCACGGACGAGCTCGCAGCGCTCTTCGACGAAGACACGCCGGCTGACTATCGAAGGGCACGCTTCGGATGAAGCGGGCCACGATGCTCTTCGCCGCAGTCGCCGCCACTTCAGCGGCAGCGGAAGAGGTCACCGTCTCCGCTGTTCCCCTGCCGAATTTCCAGAACGCAGCGATCGGCCAACGCGTGCAGGGTCTCGTCTATCGTGGCGGCCTGCAGCTCTCGAGCGTCCACGACGACTTTGGCGGGCTCTCGGGCATCGGCTTCACCGGCCCCGACGGCAAGCTCGCGATGGTGTCCGACGAAGGCAATTTCGTCTCCGGCCAGTTGATCTATGACGAGACAGGCGCGCCGCTGTCCCTTGTAGGCGTCACCATCGTTCCCATCCAGAATTCGAAAGGCGTGGATCTCCCCCGCGCCTTCGCCCGCGATGCCGAAGCGCTGGCGGTCGTCGAGCGCGACAGCGCCCCCTACGCCGTCCGCGTCGGCTTCGAGAACCTCACCCGCGTCGCCGACTTCACGCTGACAAACGGCGTTCCAGGTGGCCCCGCGCGCGAAGTCACGATACCGGATTGGTTGAGTGGGGCCCGGACCAACGAGTCGCTCGAGGCCGTTTGCATCGCTCCGCCCGCCTCGCCCATCGCAGGCTCCACGCTTCTGCTCACCGAAGGCGTCATCGAGGGAGACGGTTCGCATTCCGCCTATCTTCTTGGCAAGAACGACAAAGGCCCGCTCACCTATCGCTCCGGTGACGGCACGAACCCCACGGACTGCGCGTTCCTGCCGACTGGCGATCTCCTCGTACTCGAGCGCGGCGTGTCGCTGATCAACTTCTCCGCCAAGCTGATGCGCGTCCCCGCAGCAGAGGTGAAGCCCAACGCGCAGATGGTGGGTGAAATCCTCTATGAAGGCGTCGGCGGCAGTCTCGACAACATGGAAGGCCTCGCGGTCCATCCCGGCCCAGACGGCCAGACGCGCATTACCCTCATCTCCGACGACAACTTCAACGAGTGGGAGCGCAACCTGCTCCTCGAATTCACCCTGCCGGAGTAGCGCCGATGTCGGCGAGAGACGTGCTCGACGCCTACGAAGACCGCATCAATCGCCACAACTTCGACCTGCTGCTCGACCTGATCAAACCAGAAGCAACCTTCTGGTTCTCCGACGGCACGCATGTAGGGATCGCCGAGAT
>JAEZYO010000163.1 GCA_023419055.1 Pseudomonadota bacterium
GATGGCAGGCTCGAAGCAGGTCGCTCAGGTCGAACGCGAAGTGCGCGGCACCACGACCACCGAGAGCCGACGCTACCTGCACGGCGATCACCTCGGCTCGTCGCAGCTGGTCACCAACGAATCCGGCGTCCTGGTGCACCTCCAGCGCTTCGACCCGTTCGGCGCAGCGATCGACCCAGCGTCGAGCTCGAGCGACGGCCCGACCAAAAACATCCGCGCGGGCTTCACGGGGCACGAGAGCGACGTCGAAAGCGGCCTCATCAACATGAAAGGCCGCATCTACGACGCGCGAATCGGGCGCTTCTTGCAGGCAGACCCGCCGTTCATGGAGAGCCCGTATTGGAGCCAGGGGCTCAATCCCTACAGCTACGTCATGAACAACCCGCTGAACCTCGTCGATCCGAGCGGGTTCGAGGTCGACTACGAGTTCGGCGGGTGCGACTCGAATGGGTGCAACGACGGAGGTGGCGACGACCCATCCAACGACGGCGTGGACTTCTACCAGGGTCCAGGCGACGGAGTCCTTACCCATGCCGACGGCAGTGAGGAGCCCATCGAGGGGATCGACGCCGTCGTCGAGGTGAGCTCCGATGTGGACGACAGAGCGGAGGACGCCGCAGAGATCGCCCACGACGCTGAGCAACGAGAGGAGGCCACCGAAGCTGCCTACGGGGAGGATGGCGGCGCTGACGTGATCAGGGATGCCGCGATTGAGACCCTCAGGAACACGCCCCTTCTCCCGGGCAACCTATTAACGACACCGAACGCGCTGACAGCGATCGGGAAGAGGGGTGCCCATCAAGCCTATGACGTGTTCTGCGGGTTTATGGGCTGCACGGAGGCAGTTGCCCCACCCGCCGAGTACGTCGGGAAGGGGGGCGCGTCGACTCTTGGCAAGCTCGGTCGGACTGTGCTTGCCGCGACCGCCGTGGTCGGGATCACCACAGTGGCATCCGGGCTCGACGATCTGGCAAGGGCAGCAACGCAGGCGAGACCATTTGCGATGGGTCTGACGGACGAAGGACTAGAGGCCTTCGCGCAAGCGCGCGGTGCGACAACCTGGAAGCAGCTGGCAGATCCAGTAAACTGGAAGACAGGTGTTCTTGAGAAGCTCGCGGATCCCAAGACGCAGGTGCATTTCAACTTGGACGGCGTGAATGTTTGGCAGGGCGTATCGCGCGCCGCTGCTGGTAGAGGCGGTCCTACAGACTGGGAGCTCTTGATGATTCAACAGAACCCACAATTCTGGGGTAACATTCAATTCTGGAAGGGCGGCGTACGCGTCGCGAACCCATTCCAATGAGCACGTCCACGATGCAAGTGAGCGACCGAACCTTCAAGATTTGGGAATACCAGGTGAGCCATGGGCAACTCTTGATCCGGAGTCCCAAGGCACCGGCGACGAACGCGGCTCCTGAACGCACTACAAATATCGACCTTGCATTTGTGGGCGTTGAATATATGGCTCTGCCACGTGTTTTTCGCGGGCTCGAGTTGTCCGATCCGACACGCGAGGAGCTGAAGCAGCTCGAGCTGCTCCTCGGGAGACCACTGGAGCCGGAGAACGTCAGGATGCTGGTCTCGGAGGGCAGGCGCTTTTCAGTGGTCGCGTCAAGCTTCACGGTGTCCGAAAACGACTGGGACATTTTTGAGTCGCCGTTCGAGTTTCGCTCACAGTTCCGTGGACTCGTTAGTTCTTGAGGCCCGCGCTGAAGGGCCAGGGCCCTCTCGGCGCGCCGAGCCGCTGATCGCCGGAGCGGAGGAATGCGCGCTCTTTGTCGGAAGTCGAGCTCAGCGGCGATGCGCAGCACACGATACCCGCGGCGCGCGAGTTGGCGGAGGAGCCCATCGAGGGGATCGACGCCGTCGTCCACGTGAGCTCCGATGTCGACGACGGATCGGAGGACGCGGCCGAGACCGCCGTCGACGCCGAGCAAGGAAAGGAGGCCACCGAAGCTGCCTACGGGGAGGATGGCAGCGCTGACGTGATCAGGGATGCCGCGATTGAAACCCTCGGGAACACGCCCCCTCTCCCGGGCAACCTGTTGCCGACCGAGCTGACGTTGTACGCGATTTTAAAAGTGACGTCGTACGAATCTGGCGAAAAACTCGGACTGACATCGCAATCCGCGACCGAAACGGTCGCAAGGAAGAGGGATGAAACGGGCCCACAAATGCCGGCGCCGTCGAGGGCTGGTGGGCACTACGGGGCGCTGGGCAGCCCTGACGCCAAGAGGCTAAACTAAAAAGGTCCGCCGCCAACACCGGGTCGTCCCGGATCACGCGATCCTGGTCGCGGTAGAGCGTGTTTTCGCTCGCGAGCGACGGCGAGAGGCGCTCGATCTCCGCGACCATCTCCGCGCACTCTCTCGCCGTGTAGACGTCTTCCACGATCCAGAGGAGCTGCTCCGACTCGAACCGCATCGGGACGTCGATCATCGGAAACCAGACTCAGGGAACGACCCAGGTTCCGGAATCCGCGTCGCAGTCCGACTGCGCTTCCTCGAGCTCGTCGCCGTCGAGCTGGTAATGGAACCGCTCGTAGCTCCCGTTCCATTCGGTCCAGAGGCAAACACCCGAGACGCCCGTCGCGGAACAATCGTCGACGGGCATCATCTCCAGGTTCGAGCACTGGAATTGAAAGTCCGAGGCCTCCTCCTGCGAGCCGGTAAACTCCGTGCAGTAAGTTCCGTACGGGTGGCTACAGGCAGCGGTCACGCCGCCGTTGGTGCCGCCACTCCCGGCGCTGCCAGGAGCGCCTGCGTTGCTGGACTCGCCGCCGCTCGCTCCCTCACCGGCCGCGCCGCCGCTCGCTGAGACCGCGCCATCACCTCCGCTCGACGCAGCGGCCCCAGCGTCACCACCACTGGCTGACGGTGTGCCTCCTTCCCCAGCGGGTGCGCCACCTTCTCCCGGCGCTCCTCCGTCGTCCGCTGACGGCCGAGTGTTCGTCTCATCCGAACCGCCGCAACCGTAGCCGAGCGCGAGGATCGGCAAAATCACGAGAAGAGCCGAAGACCAGGTATGTCTCATGACCCGGATACGAGCATCGACGGGTGGCGGGCGCAACGCCCTGCCTGGCACGTGCATTTCGTGCCGGAACGCGCCGAGCGCGCACGCGCCGTGACGCGTGGTTCGAAGACGGAGACAATGACACCGAGCTCGACGACTACTTCGAGTGGATGTCGAACCCGCACTACCTGGTCGACCAGGCAGCGACCTCGCGATCGATCTCGCGAAGCCGTTCGCCGGCTGCACGGACGATCCCCCTACTCGTTGAGCGGACTCGACGCGAGCGCGGTCACTATCTGGCCGAGCCCGGCCCCCCTTGCCAGCTCCTACTACTCCCGCTAGTAGTAGGGGCATGTCCTTTCGGATCCGGTCGGGCAAGCGTGGCCTCGAGCTTCGGCTCCACGCGCTCGAGGCGGAAATCATGGACATCGTGTGGGCCAGGCAGCTCGAGACGTTCACGGTGAATGACGTCTTGCAGGTGCTCGAGCAACGGCGTGAGATCGCCTACACGACCGTGATGACGACGGTGGCGCGCCTGTTCGACAAGGGATTGCTCGACCGCGAGCGGGAGGGCAAGCGCTACGTCTACTCTCCGCGCGTCAGCCGGCAAACCTTCCTCGAGTCCACGGCGCGTGAAGTGCTCGAGAGCTCGCTCGACGAGCCGGGGGCGCTCGCGCTCCTGGCCGAAAAGGTCTCCGAAGCGACGTCGGGGGAGCTCGACGAGCTCGAAGCCTTGATCAAGCGCCGCCGGAAGGAGCTCGGGAAATGAACGAGCTCTACTTTCCCTTGCTCGGCCCGCTCCTGGTCCTGTTGGTGGTGGTGCCGCTCGCTGCGCTCGCCGGGAAGGCGGCGCTGCTCTTGCTCGATCGTGCATCGGCGAGATCGGTGAGCCGCTTCGGCGCGCTTCGCTACCTGCTCCTCGTGGCGCCTCCGTTCATCCCCGTGGCGTGGGCGATCTCCGCCGGGGTTCACCAGGCGGAGACCGGGCGCTCGGTGCTCGCGTGCCTCGTCACGCACGATTTCGAGCAGCTCTGCGTCGAGCCGCTATTGTTCGCGGGCTTCTTGTCGCTGCTCGTCGGGGTACGGCTCCTGCCGGAGCTGGCCCGCACCCTTCGCGCCTCGAAGCTCCGCCCCGCACGCCAATCCCCGGAGGTGGATCGGGTTCGGCGGCTGCTCGCCGAGCACGTCGAGCTCCGCGATCTCGTGCTCGGGCGCAGTATCCTCGTGACGGACGAGTCGATCGGCGGCTCGGCGGCCCTCGGGTGGTGGAGGCCGATCGTGGTCGTGGATTCGAAGTTCGTGCGTGAGTGCGACGACGAGAGCCTCGTCGCTGCGATCGGTCACGAGCTCGAGCACGTACGCCGGCGCGACCCGCTGCGTTACCAGGTGCTTTCGCTCGCGGTGCGGTTGAATCCCTTCGGGACGCTCTTGGCTCGCCGCGACGCGGCGCGCTGGATCTTCGAACGTGAAGTGCAGTGCGATCGCGCGGCAGTGCTGTCGGGAGCGGTACCTTTCGGGCTCGCTCGAGCGCTCGTTCAGGCATCGCGCCCGGACCAGACCGCCATCGCTCACCTCGGCGCGGGCTCGCTCGGCAAGCTCCGCTTCCGGATCGAGCTACTGCTCTCGTACGCCGAAAAGCGCCCGATCGACGACGTGACACGAGGCGCTTCGGCCCTGCTGCTCGCCTGCCTGGTAGCCGCGCTCGCCGTCACGCTGCCTCACGTCGCCTCGACTGGTCCGCTCGACGCGCTCCACCTCGGCGTCGAACGCGCCGCCTCCGCCCTCCTCGACTAATCGCTTTTGCACCTCGGAGCCCGCATGCGCATGAGCTCACCTACTATCGCCAATAGGAGAAGTTCCCTCGCCTGGCTCGCTCTCGGGCTCGCGCTCTTCGCTCCTCGAGTCGCCGCCGCGCAAAGTCAGGGGCTCACGCGCGCCCGCACCGTCGAGCTCGTCGCGCAGGCTCCGAGGGCTCGCGCCAACTCGGCGCAGCTCGGCGTCGCGAAAGCGGCGGTCGGCGCTGCCGGGGTGACCGCGCTCGACAATCCGGTGCTGAGCGCCACCGGCGGGGTTCGCTTCAACGAGGACGGCTCTCGACCGTTCGCGGGCACCGCGACCGTCTCTTGGCCGATCGAGGTGGGCGGGAAGCGGAGCACGCGCGAGCAGGCAGCGAACGCCGAGCTCCGCGAGGCGCAGGTGACCCTCGATCTCGAGACCCGGCGGCTGCTCACCCTGGCCCTGTTACAGCACGCCCAAGTGCTGCGCGACGAACAAGAGCTCCGCATCGCCGAGGCGCGAAAGGAGAACGCCGAGCGCGTGATGACGAGCGCCCTCAAGCGCCGGCAAGCCGGCAGCGTGGCTCAGCTCGACGTGTCGCTCGCGACCCTGCAGCTCGGGCGCGA
>JAEZYO010000201.1 GCA_023419055.1 Pseudomonadota bacterium
GCTCGCCATCAGCGTGGGGCTCGGCGCTTGCGGAGGCCTCTCGCTCGAAGGCGCGGACGCGGTTCCTCCTTCTGAAGTTCCGACCGGTAGGGTCCTGGCCGAGTTTTTCCCGTACGGATGCGTCGATCGTCACGCCCGCCCCGTGCCCCGCCCCGATACACGGCTCACGCTGTTGTCGCGAGACGACGGACGCCTGCTCCTGCTCGAGGCGCGCCCCCTCCACGATACCCTCGTCGTCCACAACGCGTTCTCGACGCCGGGACACGTGACTTTTCAGGCCATTTCGAGCCCGAGTCAGGGGACGCGCGCCTTGTCCGAGTATCGGTTCGAGTGGCCGGGGGCGAGGCAGGGAGAGCTATCGACCAGCGTCTCCTTCGACACCGAACCGGTCGCGAGCGGCGCATTTCGAGGAACCCCGAACGAAGTCGCCCTGATCTGTGAGCTCGAACGCGAACCGCCGGAGCCGGAACTCGACACGCAGGGCGGCGTGCGTTAACCAATCGACTCCCATGGCTGTCACTCAGGCGGGCTATTATGGCGAGTTCGGCGGACGCTTCGTCGCCGAGACTCTGGTCCCGGCGCTCGAGGAGCTCGAGCGCGCGTACGAGGAGATCGTCCTCTCCCCCGGCTTCCAGCGTGAGTGGCACGCGCTCCTCGACGAGTACGTCGGGCGCCCGACCCCGCTCTACCGCGCGGATCGACTGGCGCGGGCCATCGATCCCGAGGGTCGATCGATCGCTGGGCTCTGGCTCAAGCGCGAAGACCTCTGCCACACCGGCGCGCACAAGATCAACAACGCCCTCGGCCAGGTGCTCCTGGCGAAGAAGCTCGGCAAGGCGCGCATCATCGCGGAGACCGGCGCGGGTCAGCACGGCGTGGCCACGGCGACCGCCGCGGCGATGATGGGGCTGCCCTGCGAGGTCTACATGGGCGCGGTGGACGTCGCGCGGCAAGCGCCGAACGTCGGGCGCATGCGCATGCTGGGCGCGAAGGTCATCGCCGTCGAGTCGGGCTCGCGCACCTTGAAAGACGCCATGAACGAGGCGCTGCGCGACTGGGTGACCAACGTCCGCACCACGCACTACTGCGTCGGGTCCGCAGCGGGCCCTCACCCGTACCCGCTGCTCGTGAGCGAGCTCCAGCGCGTGATCGGCGACGAAGCGAAAGCGCAGTTCGCGAAGAGCCCCGGCGGGCTCCCGGACGTCGTGGTCGCTTGCGTCGGAGGCGGCTCGAACTCGATCGGGATGTTCCGCGCCTTCATCGACGACGAGAGCGTCGCCATCTACGGAGTGGAAGCCGCGGGTGAAGGCATCCAGTCCGGCAAGCACGCCGCCACGCTCACCGCGGGCACGGTCGGTGTCTTGCACGGCTCGCGCACCATGGTCCTCTCCGACGCGAACGGGCAAATCGTGGAAGCACACTCCGTCAGCGCCGGGCTCGACTACCCCGGCGTCGGCCCCGAGCACTCGCACCTGATGAAGCGCGGCCGCGCGACGTACCTCTCCGCGGAAGACGGCGAGGCGCTCGCCGCGGTGTCGCAGGTGACGCGCACGGAGGGCATCATCGTCGCCCTCGAGACCGCGCACGCTTTCGCCAAGCTGCCGGAGATCGCCCGGCGCGAGAGCGAGCGGCGCGGCCGCCCCGTCACGATCGCGCTCTGCCTGTCCGGGCGCGGCGACAAAGATCTCGGCACCTTGCTCGAGCACCTGGAGAAGCTGTCGTGAGCGTCGAACGCATCGAGCGCCTGTTCGCGGCGCGCCGCGCCGAGTCGAAGAAGGTCCTGGTCACGTACGTCACGATCGGCGATCCGAGCGTCGAAGACAGCACGGCCTGCGCGCTCGCCGCGCTTCGCGCCGGAGCCGACTGCCTGGAGCTCGGCGTGCCGTTCAGCGATCCCACCGCTGACGGCCCCGTGATCGCGGCGGCGGCCTACCGCGCCATCCAGCGCGGAGGCTCGCTGAACGCGGCGCTCGAGGTCGCGCGCCGCGTCCGCGCCGAGAGCGACGCGCCGCTCATCCTGTTCACCTACTACAACCCGATCGTCGCCTTCGGCGAGGACACGTTGCCCCGCGCCGCGCGCGAGGCCGGGGTCGACGGCGTGCTGCTCGTGGACCTGCCGCCCGAGGAGGGCAAAGCTCTGCGCGACGCCTGTGCGAAGGAGCGGCTCGCGGTCATCCCGCTGGTGGCGCCGACCACCGGCCGTGAGCGCGAGCCCAAGGTGCTCGCGCGGGCGAGCGGGTTCGTCTACTACGTGTCGGTCACCGGGGTCACCGGCACCGGGCTCGCGCCGCTCGTGCAGGCGGGCCGCGACGCGGCAGCGCTGCGCGAACGCGCGGGGCTCCCCGTCGTCGTGGGCTTCGGCATCCGCAACGCGGAGAACGCGCGCAGCGTGGCCGATCAGGGAGTGGACGGCGTGGTCGTCGGGACCGAGATCGTGCGCGTGATCAACGAGGCCAGGACGCCGGAGGCGCGCGTCGCCGCGGTGGAGGCCCTGATCTCTTCGCTGCGCAGCGGCCTCGATCAACGCTAGTTTCAAACTACCTCGATCCCCCGAGGCCCCGCCCGAGATCAGCGCTGGTTTCAACCGGCCTCGATTTTCTGGGCCTGGACTGGTCAGACGCGCAGCGTCCCGGATCGAGAAGCGCGCGGCGAAGCATCCCGCCGGGATGTTTCGGCATCGTCACGAGCCATCGATTGGAGTCCTCGATGGCACCGCGGAACGCGCGTGAAAGCAGCGTGAACGACGTCGCGATCACACTCCACGTGTAGGCGTTACAGTGCCTATAGAACGCGGCCACGCGCGCGCGGCCACAGATGACAGCGCTTTCATCTTGGAAAGCGCACGGTTGCGCTCCGCCACTGCGTTCTGCTTGGATGTGGTTCGAAGTGGATCTTTCCGCGCCGAGCGCGGAGCTTGCTTCAGGAAGGACCGAACACGTGGAACGAGATTCGGTAGAGGCACGGGCGCTCGCGGCTCAGACGGGAACCGGTTCGACGGAGACCTTCACCGAGCGCGAAGCCGCGAGCGGACAGCGGCTCGTCATGCGCCCGGAACGGCCGCTCGGTGAGGTGGCGAACTACGCCGAAATCCAAGGCCGGCGCGGCCGGGGCGTGTTCTTCCGCCC
>JAEZYO010000241.1 GCA_023419055.1 Pseudomonadota bacterium
GCGCTGGTACGACCGAGGGCTCGAGAGCTACCGGACCGGGGATCTCGACGACGCGGACGGCGCCGTCGAAAATGCCCTCCGCGCTGCAGGCGGGAAGCCCGAGGTTCGGCTGCTCGCCGCTCGCGTAGCCCTGGCTCGGCTCGACTATGACCGAACGATCGAGCTCTTGAAGGGCGTAGAGGGGACCGAGGCGCGCGGAGTGCGCGGTAGGGCCCTCTGGTACAAGGGCGACGTTCAGGGGGCGGGTGACGAGCTCGAGGCGCTCCTCGGGGATCCCGAGGTTCGTGACGGTTGGGCGACGGAAATCGTGAAGCTTGCGCGGCGCGGCGGCGGGCGGAAGCCGTTCGAGATGAGCGGCGGCTTGCTCGCGGTCACCGAAATGGTGCGCGCCGGTACGGCCTCGCTGATCGTGCCGGTCGAGGTCAACGGTGACCCAGGGCTCGGACTGATCGCCACCGGGACCGCCGAGGCGGTCGTCGATTCCAGCGCCGGCGCGGAGCCGGCCTGGGTTTCGTTGCGGTTCGGCGAGCGGGTCGAGGTGCGCGACGTCCCCGCGCTCGCGAAGGACCTTTCGGGCATCAGCAAGCAGGTGAACGCGCCGATCAAGATCTTGCTCGGGGTGAACCTGCTCCGGCACCTCCGGCCCACCATCGACTTCGCTGGCAGCCAGTTCATCGTGCGCTCGTACGAGCCTCCGGCTCCGCCTCACGCCACGACGTTGAAGCCTTCGTACGTGCGCGGCGGTGGCATGCTGGTGCGCGGCGGCTTCGGCGCTGGCGACGGCGCTGCGCCGGCCTCGTTCTTGATCGATACGGTGCTCACCGCGCCCCTCGCGCTCGACGCGGCGGGCTGGAAGAAGGCGGGAGTCGACGTCTCGAAGCTCCAGTCGAGCCCTCAGTCGGAGTCGATGAAGACGGGGATCTTGCCGAGCTTGCGCCTCGGCGCGTTCGACGTGCCCCAGGTGCCGGGCCTCCAGAGCGACGTGACCGTCAAAGAGCGCGAAGACGGGCTCGGCATCGAGCTCGACGGGCTCCTCGGCTCGGGCCTGCTCGCGACCTTCCGCATGACGCTGCTGGACGGCGGGCGCACCCTGTGGCTCGAGGACATTCCGATCGAGGCGCTCCAGCCGCCGAAGTCGCTGCTCGCCGAGGTCGACCTGAGCGAAGTCGAGCCGGACGAGGAAGTCGAGGAGCCGGAAGAGGCTCCACCCGGAAAGCCCGGCCAGAAGCCGCAGAAGCCCGGTCAGAAGCCCGCACCTGCGGCGCCGCAGCCCAAGCCGAACGCCGTCCCCAAGGCGCCGAGCAGCGGAGCCAAGCCGTGAGCGATCAGACTGCCGGGCGCGCGATCTACGCCGGCAGCTTCGACCCGCCGACGTACGGACATCTCGATCTGGTCGAGCGCGCCGCCAAGCTCTTCCCGCGCGTGATCGTCGCGGTGGGCGTGAACCGCGCTCGCTCGCCGCTCTTCAGCATCGAAGAGCGTCTCTCTTTGATGCGCGAGATCTCGAAGCCGTTCTCGAACGTCACGGTCGAGTCGTTCGAGGGCCTCCTGGTCGACTACGGCAAGCGCGTCGGCGCGCGCGTCATCGTGCGCGGGCTGCGCGCGGGCACGGACTTCGAGTACGAGCTCCAGATCGCTCACGCGAACGCCGATTTGAAGCCCGAGATCGACACGGTGTTCTTGCCGACGCGCACGAACTACGGCTTCATTTCGGCCTCGCTCGTGCGCGAGATCGCGAGCCACGGCGGGGACGTCAGCCGCTACGCGCCGGAAGCGGTGTGCAAGGCGCTGAAGCAAAAGTTTCGTCCTTGATTCCGGAGGGGCGGGTTCTGCCTGCCTTGGAATCAGGCTGATACTCGCGTCACTCTGTTGGGTTTTTTCGTGACGTCGCGCTCCTCACTGCTAGAACGCGCGCCTCCCGATGGCCGAACCCAATAGAGAGCTTGCCGACGAAGCCGGCCCCGATCACGCCGAGCTGCTCGGCCCCGAGCTCGCTTCGGCCCTCGCGAAGAAGGGCTACACCACGCTCACGCCGGTTCAGTCGCGCGTGCTCGATCCGGAGCTCCGCGGACGGGATGTTCGGGTCAGCTCGCAGACGGGCTCGGGGAAGACGCTCGCCATCGGCTTCTTGCTGCGAGACGCGCTCTCGAGCTTCGAGACGGACACGGCGAAGCTCGCGCGGCCGAAGGCGCTCGTGATCGTACCGACGCGTGAGCTCGCCAAGCAGGTCGAGGCCGAGCTCGGGTGGCTCTACGCGCCGCTCCGGCTCAAGATCGCGGCGGTCATCGGAGGCGCGAGCTACCGAGACGAGCACCGAGCGCTCGCGCGCGGGCCCGCGCTCGTCGTGGGGACACCCGGGCGCCTGCTCGACCACCTGAACCGCGGGGCCATCGACGCGAGCGGGCTCGAAGCGGTCGTGCTCGACGAGGCCGATCGCATGCTCGATCTCGGCTTCCGCGACGAGCTCGAGGCGATCCTTGCGCAGGCCCCGGAGGGCCACCGAACGCACCTGGTCTCGGCGACCTTCGCGCGCGAGGTGACGGCGCTCGCGGACCGCGTGCAGACCAAGCCGGTTCGCATCGAGGGGACCCCGCTCGGGAGCGCGAACGCCGACATCGACCACGTCATTTACCTCGTGAGCCCGAACGAGCGCATCGACGCGCTCGTGAACGTGCTCCTCTTTCACCCCGAGGAGCAGACGCTCATCTTCGCCCGCACGCGCGCGGACGTCGCCGACATCGCGCGCGAGCTCACGAACGCGGGCTTCGCCACGGGGTCACTCTCTGGCGAGATGCAGCAGCAAGCGCGCCACCGAGCGCTCGACGCGTTCAAGCGCGGTGAGGTGCGCGCGCTGGTCGCGACGGACGTGGCGGCGCGCGGCATCGACGTGCAGGACATCGCGCGGGTGGTTCAAGTGGACGCGCCGAGCGACGCGGAGACGTACGTGCACCGGAGCGGCCGGACCGGGCGAGCCGGGCGCAAGGGAACCAGCGCGCTCCTCGTCCCGCCTTCCGCGCTGCGCCGGGCCGCGGCGCTGCTTTCGCGCGCAGGGGTGCGGCATCGCGTTCAAGCCGTCCCGACGCGTGAGGCGATCCTCGACGCGCAAGATCAGCGCTTCGTCGCCGAGCTCGAGCAAGAGCGAGAGGTCTCGGAGCGGGTGCGCGCTCGCGTCGCCAAGATCGTCGAGAGCGGGCTCGCGGAGCGTGCGCTCGAGGTGCTGCTCTCGCAGGCGTCCCTCGCCGGAGAGCCGCGCAAGATCACGCCCGTGACGCCGGCTACGGATCGACGCGAGCGCGGGGCGCGCCCCAGCGGTGGCCCAGCTCCAGGGCGCCGAGAGTCGGACCAGTGGGTCCCGTTTCGAGTCACCTGGGGCGAGGCTCACGGCGCGGACCCCCGTCGTCTGGTCGCGATGCTCTGCCGGCGCGGGGACATCCGCGGCTCGGACATCGGCGCGATCGAGGTGAGCCGCTTCTTCTCGAACGTCGAGGTGTCCGCGCGCGTCGCCGCCGCGTTCGCCCGCAACACCAGCGAGCCCGATCCCCGCGATCCGCGCGTCGTCGTCGCGCCGCTCCGTGAAGGTCGCGCACCGGAGCGACAGGAGCGACCCGCCGCGTCCGGGGCGAGGTTCCGGGAGCACAAGCCGGTGGCCCGGGAGCACAAGCCGGTGGCTCGGGAGCACAAGCCGGTGGCTCGGGAGCAGGGGGCGCGAAAGCCGTACACCAAGCAGACAGCGCCGCTCAAGGGCGGGCAGAAGCCGCCAAAGCGCCGACTTCACTCCAAATAACGGGTCAGCTCTCGTCGAGCGCGAGCAGCGCGGCCTCGGGGATGGTCCGCTCCAGGCACTCGAGCGCCAGGCGCGCCAGGGCCCTTCGATAAGCCGAGGGGTCGTCGGTGAAGTAGCCCGCCGTGGCGAGAGCGTCGGCGAATTGAACGACGTCGCCCGCCTTCGCCGCGCGGAGCGCGCGCGGGTACCGCGCGCGGAGCAGCGCGACGTAGTCGCTCGCCCCCTCGGGAAAGTCCGGGTATGCGCGGAACTTGCGCAGCACGATGCGCTCGAACTCGGGGCCCTCGCGCGTCCACGCGACGACCGACGCGCCGTTGGGGCCCGCCCCCTTCAGGCCGCCGAAGTTGTGCCCGACCATCCGCCTCCCGCGCCCGGTCTCGTGCGCCCAGTGAGCCCAGAGGATCGCGAGCGTGCGCGCCGAGGGGGGCGCTCCGACGCTCGCCCGCCAGGCTTCCGCGAGGACCCGCGCCGCCTCGTTCTCGTCCAGGGCGGTGAGCTCGAGGCTCGCAGGCGGCGGCGGTGCCTCGGCGATCGCGGGTTCCACGGTCGCGACGTCGCGCGCGGCGGTAGGAGCCGGCTCGAACACTCGCTCTTTTTCAGCGCGCGCGGCCTTCACCCCGGGGGATGGCGGTTCGGGGACGGCCTCCGCCGGGCGTGGCTGAAAGACCACGACCAGGGAGGCGCCGAGCAGTGCCGCAACGAAGGCGCCGCCGAGGAGAGACCAGGGGCGCCACGGCGTGGGCGAGGGGCATTCGTGCAGCGGCATGCTCGAGCGGAGCCCCACGTGGGACCCCGCGCGCAGTTTCCGACGCCGGCGCTCGCGCTGCCAAGAAACCGGCTGTGGCGCGACGCCTAGAGGTAGACCGCCATCGGCGTCGGCATGAAGAGCAACACGAAGATGGCGAGGCAGAGCCACGCGATGGCTCGACGGCCGCGCGACAGCGGACCCGGCTCGTAGGGGGGGTGCTCGTCGCCGGACAAGCGGGTGAGCAGCCCGAGCAAGCCGTACCACATGAGCCAGAAGAGCGAGTTACCGAAGGCGCCGAGGTAGCCGAGATCGGAACGCCCGAGCGCGACCGGGATCGTGAAGCTCGCGAGGTTGTAGGCGAAAAACAGCAGCAGCGCGCGGCGCACCCAGACTGCTGCCTGGTTCTGGCGCGACCCGAAGAGCGCGAACGCGATGTGCCCACCGTCGAGCTGCCCGCACGGCAGGAGGTTCAACATCGTGATCAGGAGACCACCCCAGCCCGCGTACGCCGTGGGGTGGAGGTAGATGTCGCTCCCCTCCGGGATGGGGCCGACGATCACCCGCTTCATCAACCAGTAGAGGAGGCTCTGTCCCTCCTGCATGTAACCGCCGGGAGCGTGCGGCAACACCTCGGAGTGAGCGATCCCCCAGGCGAGCACGGGGATCGCGACCACGAGCCCGGCGAGCGGCCCCGCCGCGCCGATGTCGAGCAAGGCGTTGCGCGAGCGAATGCGTCCGCGCATCGAGATGATGGCGCCCGCTGTCCCGAACGGGCTCAACACGGGAAGAGGCAGGAAGAACGGCAGCGACGCCGGTACTCGGTGCAGGCGCGCGGCGATGTAGTGGCCGAACTCGTGGAACAGCAAAATAGCGAGGAGAGGCAGCGCGAGCGCGCGTCCCTCCCAGAGCAGCGCCGGGGAAGTGAAGAGGCGCGCGATCCCGCTCAAGCTGTCACGAAGCTCCGGGTGTTCATTGGCCGCGCCGGCCGCGAACATGCAGGGCACCGTGACGGCGAACATGAGCAGGTTCAGCCGCCAGCGCGAGCGGTCCGGATCGGGAGCGACGCTGTCCCGGCGCGGGAGCTCGCCGACCAACTCGGGGTTCATGACTCGAGCGTCTCCCTGAGCTTGAGGGCGAGCCGTTCGAGCTGAGGCGCGAGCTCCGCGTCGAGCACGCCGATGTCGGTCTCGAGGCGCAACCCGTGCCGCGCGCGCTTCGGGTCGGCGATTACGCGCACCGCTTCCGCGCCGGCCGCGAGCGAGCCGAGCGCCGCCTCCAGGCGCGAGGCGTCCTCCGGGTGGGCCACGATCGTGATACGTCGAGCGCCGCGCGCCTCGTCGATGGCTTGACGAGCGAGAGCCACCACGCGTCCGGGATCGAGCCCGAGGCTCTCTCCGAGCAGGCGCTCAGCGAGGATCTTCGCGAGCTCCACGACCCGATCGAGCTCACCGGCGAGGCTCGCGCCTTCGCGTGCCTTGAGCGCGATCGAGTGCGCTGCGAGGCTCGCGACCGCGTCGGCGCGACCCTCCGCTTCGGCGCGCAGCCTGAGCTCCGCGACGCTCTGCTCGGCGCGTTGCACGATGCGCTCGGCTTCCGCGCGCGCGCGGGCGATGATGGCGGCGCCCTCGTCGGCGGCCGCGACCACGTCGCGCGGAATGGTCCGGCCGCGTGGCAGCGCCGGGCGGTACACGTGGGTCGAAGCCTCGTCCGAGACGTCCGGCGCGACCTCGCGAGCGGCGCCGAGCTCGGCGGCCTTCACCACGCGACCGAAGGTCAGCGTCATCGGTAGGAGCGCCCCTCGAGAGCGCGCGCGACCTGCCCGATCTCGTTCGCCAGCCGCTCGGCGCGGCGAGCGCGGTTCTCGTCCTGTAGGGCCAGGGCCAGCTCGTCCCCGGCGCGCGCTGGAGCCGGCAAGGGAGCCGCGAGCTCCGCGCCGCGAGCGCCCAGGAAATAGCGCATGGCCACGAAAGCGCGTTGGAAAGCGGCGTCTTTCGCCTCGTTCATCGCTCGACCACGACGGCGACCGCTTCGCCGCCGCCGATGCAGAGCGTCGCGAGGCCGCGCCTCTTGCCCGCGTCACGCAGCGCCTGGAGCAGAGTGACGAGCACGCGCGCGCCGGACGCCCCGATGGGATGCCCGAGCGCGACCGCGCCGCCCCGCACGTTTACCTGACTCGGATCGAGCCCGGCGAGGCGCGTGCAAGCGAGCGCGACACAGGAGAACGCTTCGTTGATCTCCCACAAGTCGATGTCGCTCGCCTTCAGGCCGAGGCGCTTCAGCGTGACGTCGATGGCCTTGGCGGGCGCCGTGGTGAACCACTCCGGCGCCTGCGCTGCCTGGCCCCAGCCGACGATGCGCCCGAGCGGCTCGAGCCCGTGCTGCTTCACGGCGGCTTCGGTGGCGAGCGCTACCGCGGCCGCGCCGTCGTTGATGCTGGAGGCGTTCGCGGCCGTGATGGTGCCGTCCTTGGTGAACGCGGGGCGAAGCTTGTCGAACTTGCTCGGATCGCCGCGGCCCGGCTCCTCGTCGTCCTTCACGACCAGCGGCGCGCCCTTCTTTTGCGCGATCTCGACTGGCACGATCTCCTTCGCGAAGGCGCCGCTCGAGACGGCTTCGTTCGCGCGGCGGTAGCTCTCCTTCGCGAACTCGTCCTGGAGCTCGCGCGTGAGGCCGTGCTCCTTCGCGCAGAGCTCACCGGCGTTGCCCATGTGAAAGTCGTTGTACGGGTCCCAGAGCCCGTCGAAGATCATGCCGTCGACGAGCTTGCCGTCGCCCATGCGATAGCCGCTGCGCGCTTCGCGGAGGTAGTACGGCACGTTCGACATCGACTCCATGCCGCCCGCGATCGCGATCTCGGCGTCGCCGAGCAGCAGGCTCTTGGTGGCGAGCACCACCGACTGGAGCCCGGAGCCGCACACCTTGTTGACGGTGGTGCAGGGCACCGTGTTCGGGATCCCCGCGAAAATGGACGCCTGGCGCGCGGGGGCCTGCCCGATGCCCGCGGAGAGCACGTTACCGAGATAGACCTCACCGACGAGCTCGGGGGCGATGCGAGCCCGCTCGAGCGCCGCTTTGATCGCGACCGCGCCCAGGCGGGGAGCCGGGAGCGAGCTCAACGCGCCCAGGTACGAGCCAATCGGCGTGCGCGCCGATCCGACGATATAGACCGAGCTTTCCGGCATGGTGCTTCCTCAGGAGGCGACGGCGTCCGCGCCCACGATGGGCGAGAGATTCTTTTGGATCCGGGCGCGGGGTTCGTCCAGGTTCGGCGTGAAAGTCTCGCCGGTGATGCGCTCCACCGCCTCGATGTAGCGTCGGACCGCCTCGATCTTCACCTCGTCCGGGATGTGCGGGATCGGGCCGTCGCCGGTGAACCCACCTTTCGCGAGGAAGCGCCGCACGTACTCCTTGTCGAAGCTCTCCGGGTCGAGGCCGGCCTGGAAGCGCTCCTCGTAAGAATTCGCGTACCAGAAGCGCGACGAGTCCGGAGTGTGGATCTCGTCGATGACCACGATCTCACCCTCGGGGGTCTTGCCGAACTCGTACTTGGTGTCGACCAGGATGAGCCCGCGCTCGGCGCACACGCGCTGGCCCTCGGCGAAGAGCGCCATCGCGAGCTCCGCCGCGCGGTCGAAGTCGGCGGGGGGCATGCCGGAAATCCTGAGGATCTCTTCGCGTGAGGCGGAGACGTCGTGGTCGCCCTTCTCCGCCTTCGTGCTCGGCGTGAGGATCGGTCGGTCGAGCTTTTGATGCTTCTTCATCCCGTCCGGGAGGCGGTGCCCGCAGAACTCGCGCGACCCCTTCTCGTAGTGCACCCAGATGCTCGTGGACGTGGTCCCGGTCAGGTACGCGCGCACCACCATCTCCACCGGCACGAGCTTGCACTCGCGCGCCAGGAGCACGTTCGGGTCCGGCACCGCGAGCACGTGGTTGTTCGCGATGTGGCGGGTCTTCTCGAACCACCAGGCGGCGGCGAAGTTCAGGACCTGGCCCTTGAGCGGCAGGGTCCCGAGCACTCGATCGAAGGCGCTGATGCGATCGGTGGTCACGATCACGCGCCGCCCGTCGGCGAGCGTGTAGTTGTCGCGAACCTTGCCCTCGTACTTCTTACCGAGCTTCGGGAAGTGGGTTTCGGCGAGCGGTTTCTCGAGGGCGTTCTTGAAGGTCGCGTCGGAGATGGCGGTCACGCGCGGAAGCTATCGCAGTTCTCGGGTGTCGGCAGCCCAGCGCGCACGGGCCCGAATTTCCGCGCGGATCAGCCGACGACGTAGTCGTACTTCGGGACGGTCAGAGGGTCGGCGGCCGCCTTCTCGAGCCAACCCGCCACAGCCGGGTGCGCGATCACCCGCTCGGCGTAGGCCGCGAGCTCGCCCGAGAGCCTCACGTCGTAGGTTCGGAAGCGCATCACCACGGGCGCGAAGAACGCGTCCACGATGCCGAACTCGCCGCACAAGAAGTCGCCGTGAGCCGCGAAGCGAGAGCGCAGGTCGCCCCAGATCGCCTGGACGCGCCGGACGTTCGCGTCGACCTCGGGCGAGCGCGGGAAGCCAGGGTAGCGCGCGCGGATGTTCATGTTCATCGTGTTCCGCATGGCGTGGAAGCTCGAGTGCATCTCGGCGCACGCCGAGCGCGCGAGCGCGCGAGCGGCCCTGTCGCGCGGCCAGAACGGCTTGTCCGGGAACTCTTCCGCGAGATACTCGGCGATCGCGAGCGAGTCGCCGATCCGGAGCCCGCCGTGAGAGAGCAGGGGCAAGGTGCCGGACGGCGAGAAGCGGCGCACCTCCGCGAGCCCCGCTTCGTCGATGTGGATGGCCGTTTCGCGGTAGGCGGCGCCGGAGAAGCGCATCAGGATCCCGGCCCGCATCGACCACGACGAGTAGTTGTAGTTCAGGACGAAGAGCTCGTAGGCGCTCATGGCCACGACCATTTAGAGCGGCTGCGACGAGCGGCCAAGCGGAGCGGTTGCCCCCGCCGTGCGCGAAAGATAGCGTCGGGGCGAGGATGAGCGGCGAGGCGCTGGTCGAGCTTCGAGCGATCTCGAAGGCTTTCGGGCCGACTCAGGCGCTCTCCGGCGTCAGCTTCGACGTCGAGGCCGGGGAAGTTCACGTCCTCTGCGGCGGCAACGGCGCGGGCAAGAGCACGCTCGTGAAGCTGCTCTCCGGCGTGTTCGGCTCGTACGAAGGCGAGATCCGAATCGCCGGCCGGCGCGTGCTGCTGCATCGAGCGGAGGACGCGCGCCGGGCCGGGATCGCGACCCTGCACCAGGAGCTCCCGCTCGTCGGGTCGCTCTCGATCACGGACAACCTGTTCCTCGGTGAAGAAGCGGGCTTCTTCAGCGCGGTGAGGCGCCCAGCGCTGCGCGAGCGGGCGCGTGGCTTGCTGCGCGAGATGGGGCTCGACCTCGACCCGTCTCGCCTGGTCGAGACGTTGACCCTCGCCGAGCGTCAGCTCGTCGCCATCGCGCGCGCGCTCGGACAAGACGCCAGGGTCGTGATCCTGGACGAACCGACCAGCGCTCTCCCCGAAGCCGACGCCGAGCGGCTCTTCGAGCGAGTAGAAGCGCTCACCCGAGCAGGGCGCGGGGTCATCTACATCTCGCACCGGATGGAGGAGATCTATCGCCTCGCGACGCGCATCAGCGTGCTCAGGGACGGCAAGCTCGTCCTGAGCTCGGCTCCAGAAAAGCTGCCAGAATCGAGCCTGGTCGAGGCCATGTCGGGTCGAAAGCTCGAGCACTCGGGTCGGAGCGACGGTACGCCCGCGGGCGAGGTCTTGCTCCGGGTGCGCGGGCTCCGGGCGGGTACGCTGCGGGCCCTCGACTTCGACGTGATGCGACGAGAAGTCTTGGGAATTGCTGGTATTTCTGGGTCTGGCGCGAGCGAGCTCCTGCGCGCGCTGGTGGGCGATGTGCCGGTGGCCGAGGGTGAGATCACCCTGGACGGAGAGCCGTATCGCCCGTCCGTGCCCCGTCGGGCGGTCGCGAACGGCGTGCTCTACCTCCCGAGTGATCGAGCGAAGAGCGTGTTCGTCGAGCTCGACTTGCCGACGAACACGTCGCTCTCGAGCCTGGGTCGCTTCACCCGCTTCGGCGCCGTGCTGCGCCGAGCGGAACGCAACGCCGTCACGCCGTTGCTCGAGCAGCTCGCGCTCGGACCCTTCGTGAAGCGGCGGCGCGCGAGCGAGCTCTCGGGCGGCAACCGGCAGCGGCTCGCGCTCGCGCGCTGCTTGCTGGCAGAGCCTCGCCTGCTCTTGCTCGACGAGCCGACGCGCGGCGTGGACGTGGCCGCCAAGCAGCACCTCTATCGAGTCATCCGCGGGCTCGCCGACTCTGGCGTGGGGGTGGTGTGGATCGCGTCGGAGCTCGAGGAGCTGGTCGAGCAGAGCGATCGCGTGCTCGTGCTCTCGAGAGGGCGGATCTACGCGGAATTTGCCGGTAAGACGGCGTCTCGCGCCGCGATCTTGGACGCTTCGATGCGGGCGGTGCAGAGCGCATGAAGCTCGATCTCCGGGAGTGGGCGCTGCGTTCCACGTGGCTCCGCGCCGTGGTCCCGCTCGCGATCGTGCTCGTGCTCGGGCTCGTCTTCAACGGCGACGGCGCGTTCTTCGAGTGGAGCACGCATCGCGCGCTCTTTCGCGAGATCGCGGTGCTCGGCATCCTCGCGTGCGGGATGACCGTCGTGATCGTGAGCGGCGGCATCGACCTCTCCGTGGGCAGCCTGCTCGGCCTCGCCGCGGTGGCCTCCGCGCTCTTCACGTTGCCGTTCGGGATGAGCGGGCCCGTTGCTCTCGCGCTCGTCGCGCTGGGCGGCGCGTTGCTCGGCTCGGTCTCCGGGCTCCTCGTCGCGGTGGGGCGAATCCAGGCCTTCATCGCGACGCTCTCGATGATGGTCTTCGCGCGCGGGCTCTCCAAAGAGATCTCGCTCGGCCAGAAAATCACGAACTACGTCAGGGGCGCCGACGGCGGAGAGCGCGTCGTCGAGTATCCGGCGTGGTTTTCCGTGCTCGACTCGCGAGTACTCGGCGACAACATCGCGGTCGTCACGTTGGTGTTCGCCGTCGTGGCCGGGCTGTCCTGGGTCGTGCTCGAAAGGCTCCGCGCAGGGCGTTACCTCTACGCGGTGGGTGGCAACGCCGAGGGCGCGAGGCTCGCCGGGGTACCGGTGCGAAAGACGTTGGTCTTCGCGTACGGCTTCTCCGGCTTCAGCGCGGCGATCGCCGGGATATGTCAGGCGGCGCAGGAGAAGCAGGGCGACCCCGAGACCGGCGGAGGCTACGAGCTCGAAGCGATCGCGATGGTCGTCCTCGGCGGCACCAGCCTGGCCGGAGGACGAGGCGGCGTCGGGCTCACGCTGATCGGCGCGCTCACGCTCGGGTACCTGCAGAAGGTGCTGAGCTTGAACGCCTTCTCGACGGAGGCGCGGCTGATGCTGACCGGAGCCATCATCGTCTTTGCCGTGCTCTTCCAGAAGCAGCGCGAGGATTAGAGAGAGCTGGTCTAAGATGTTCCGCGTCCCTGACGGTGTCCCGGGAGGTTCTCGATGCGCTGCGACCTTCGTTCGATCTTGGTGTTCGGCTTTTTCACGGCTTGCGTTTCGGCGTGCTCCAAGTCCGAAAATGCGGGGAATTCGGAGAAAGCCGAGCTGCGCGGCACGCGCGAGAAGCCCTGGGTGGTAGGCGTCAGCCAATCGAACCTCGGCGAGCCCTGGCGCGTGCAGATGAACGCGGACATCGCCCAAGCCGCGAAGGGTCACCCCGAGCTGAAGCTCGTCTTCAAGGACGCGCAGAACGACTCCCTGCGCCAGCGCGCACAGGTCGAGGAGCTCGTTGCGCAGAAGATCGACTTGCTGATCATCAGCCCGAAGGAGACGGCGCCGCTCACCGCGCCGGTCGCCGAGGCGTACCGGAAGAAGATCCCCGTGATCGTGCTGGATCGCGAGGTGTCCGGCGACGAGTACACGGCGTTCATCGGGGCGGACAACGAGAAGATCGGTCGCGAGGCTGGAAAGCTCGCGCGAAAATGGCTCGGGACCAAGGGCGCGATCGTGGAGCTCAAGGGCCTGATGACGTCGTCGCCGGGGCAGGCGCGCCACAAGGGCTTTCGAGAAGGCCTCGCTCTCGGTGAAAACCCGGACTCCAAGATCGTGTTCGAGGCCGACATGCAGTGGCTCGAGCCCAACGCGCGCAAGGAGATGGAGTCAGCGCTCGCGACGCAGAAGGTCATCGACCTCGTGTACGCGCACAACGATCCGGGCGCCCACGGCGCGTTCCTGGCGGCCAAGGCGGCCGGTCGCGAAAAGCAAACCAGGTTCATGGGCATCGACGCGCTGCCCCACGAGGGCATTGCTTACGTGAAGCAGGGTTTGCTCGACGCGACGTTCGCCTACCCGACGGGCGGCGCCGAAGCGATCGAGATGGCGGCGCGGGTGCTCCGTGGCGAGAAGGTGGAAAAGCGCGTCACGCTCGGGACACGCGTCTTCACCAAAGAGAACGTGGACAGGGGCGGCGAGCCGATCCCTTGAAAAGCGCTGCTACGGCGCGGTGACGCTCACGTCGTCGAACAGCAAGACGCCTTCGAAGCTGCTCTTGCAGCCGAGAGCGATGCCGCCGTTCGCGACCGGGGTGCCGCCCGAAAGCGGCCCGGAGGCGATGTCGACGCCGTCGAGTTGTCCGGTCACGCTCTGACCCTGAATGATGAGCCCGACCGTGTACCACTCTCCCACGACGAGCGGCGGCTCGTCGCCCGTCGCTTGAACGTCGGAGGCGCCGTTGTTCCGGTCGCGGATCTTGAAGTGCTCGTTGCCGATCTCGATGTAGTAGAAGGTCTTCAGCGCGTTGAAGCGCACGCCGATGGCGGCGGTGGGGTCGCCCGAGACGATCTTCATCTTCACTTCGAGTTTGATGTCGGTCCATCCGACGTCGCCGCCGACGAGCTGAACCTCCTCTTCGGGGTTAGAGAACTGGAGGGCTTTGCCGTCCTCGTCGTCGACGATCGAGAAGAGCGAAAGCTGGGCCTTGTCGGACGGCAACCACGCGTTCGGGTTGATCATCCCCGACTCCCAATCCTCGGTGTACGGGAGCGCGAGGCTCACCTCCGGCGGCGGCATCGTCGCGGTTCCGCCGCTGCCGCCGCTGCCCGCGCCGCTCCCTCCGTTGTTCGAGGTACCGCCCGAGCTAGTCGTGCCCGCGCTGCTGCCTCCGCTGCCCGTGGTCCCCGCGCCG
>JAEZYO010000022.1 GCA_023419055.1 Pseudomonadota bacterium
AGATCACACACCGCATGTCGGGATCAATGCATGCCCGCGCCGAGCTGAAAAGCAGCCTGTTCTGCGCTCGATTCCCGACATCGGCGCCCTGCGGAAACGGCGCGCCGTTTCGAGTTCGTTCAAGCCCCTTCCCTTGCGTCCCCCTCGACGACGCGACGCGCGCTGCGTCAATCCCTCTCCAAGTGACACGACTGTGCACGTCCGAATTTCGCAACGAGACTGTGCGACGCGATCGAGCCCACGCGAGCACCGAATCTCGACCCGATCGCGCGCGTTGACGGACGCGAGATCCGGAGCGTACGCTCCGCAGCGTGGGCGCTCGGAAATGGCTCGGAGTGGTTCTCGCTTTTCAAGCGATGACCGCGACCGACCACGCGGCCCTCGGAGTCGAGGCGGAGAATCCAGAGCACTCGATCCCCGCGGATGCACCGCGTCCACGTTTCGAGCTCTCCGCGCGGACCGGCTGGAACATCCCCACCATCGAGTCCGGGAGCGACGTCCGCGCGGGGCCCGGCGCCGGCGCGCTGTTCTTGTTCCGCCCGGCGAGCGGCGTCGCCTTCGGCCTGAGCGGTGACGTCGCGCGCTTCCCCTGGTTGGAGGACGAATCCCTTTTCACGATCACGTACGGCGCGGATCTCCGCTTTTACGCCGCGATGCCAAGAAACTGGGAGCTTTACGCGAACGCGCTGTTCGCGCTCGTCGACGTGAGCGCCTCGACCGGGGGCGGCGGTGTTTGCCGCGCGGACCACGGCATGGTGCTCGGCACGACGCTCGGAGCCGAGCGCTACTTCACGACGTCGCTCCGCCTCGGCGCCGAGCTCGGTTACCATTTCGGCGGCACGCACATCGCCGGCTGCCTGCCCATCTACGCTCCCGACGCTGGACCGAGCATCCCCGAGTTCAGCCCCGGCTTCGCGTTGCGCGTGGTCGGGACGTACGGCGCGCGGTAAGCGCCCAGGTTGACGCACGCGAGGATCGGCTCGAGTGACGTGGGCGCTGGGCCCAGCGCCGGCGCGATTTTCCTGTTTCGTCCCGCGCGCGGCGTTGCCTTCGGCGTGAGCGGCGACGTGGCGCGCTTCCCCTGGTACGACGACGAGCACTTGATGCCGATCACCTATGGGGCGGATCTGCGCTTTTATACCGACATGCCGCGACGTTGGGAGCTCTATGTCAATTTGCTGTTCGCGGCCGTCGACATGAGGTCGTCGAGCGACGGCGGCAGCTGCGACGCGCGCTCGGGGTTCGTGTTCGGGCCCACGCTCGGAACGGAGCGCTACTTCACGCGCTCGTTGCGCGTCGGAACCGAGCTCGGCTACCACTTCGGAGGCACGTTCACCGGCGCGTGTCCTGCGATTTTCGAACCGACGGGGGACCCGAGCTACCCGAAGATGACCCCCGGCTTCGCCCTGCGCTTGGTCGGAACCTACGGCGCCGAGTAACCAGCGCAGGATGGCACGCACCCGGCGGTTGTAGTATCGAGCCGGCCCCCATGTCCGCGCTCCCGTTCGTCCGCCCCGAGATCCAACGCCTGCACGCCTATGTCCCGGGCGAGCAGCCGCGCGATCGGAGCTACGTGAAGCTCAACACGAACGAGAACGCCTATCCGCCCTCGCCGCGAGTTCTGGAGGCGATCTCGCGCGCCGCGACGGACGAGCTCCGGCTCTACCCCGATCCCGTCGCTACCGAGCTCCGCAACAAGGCGGCGAGCGTGTACGGGCTCTCACCGGAGCAGGTCCTCGCGGGCAACGGCTCGGACGAGCTCCTCACCATGATCCTGCGCGCCTGCGTCGGCCCGGGTGATCGCGTGGTGTTCCCGGTACCCACGTACAGCTTGTACGCCACCCTGGTCGAGATTCAGGGCGGCGTCAGCGTCTGCCCCCCCTTTCCGCGTGACTTCCAGCTGCCGCTCGCCGAGCTCGGGGAGCAGGGCCAGCGCGTCACCTTCATCTGTAACCCGAACGCGCCGTCCGGCACGCTCGCGAGCCTGGAGGAGCTCGAGACCCTGGCGCGCGCTCTCTCGGGGCTGCTCGTGGTCGACGAGGCTTACGTCGACTTCGCGGAAGGCACCGCGCTACCGCTCGTCCAGAAGTACTCGAACGTCCTGGTCTTGCGCACGTTCTCGAAGTCGTTCTCGCTCTGCGGCATGCGCGTGGGGCTCGCGTTCGCCCAGCCCGCCGTCATCGACGCGCTCGGGAAGGTGAAGGACTCGTACAACCTGAACCGCTTGAGCCAGGCCGCCGCCGTCGCGGCGCTCGACGATTACTCGCACATGCAGAGAAACGCCGACCGCATCAAGGCGACGCGCGCGGAGCTCACGGCCGAGCTGCGAAGGCGCGGCTTCGAGGTGCCGGACAGCCACACGAACTTCGTCCTCGCTCGCCTGCCAGGGCAAGACTTGGGTCCGCTCCAGCAAGAGCTGAAGTCTTTGGGCGTGCTCGTGCGCCATTTCAAGAGCCCCGACCTCGTGGACGCGCTTCGCATCACCGTGGGCTCGGCGGAAGAGATCACTCGCCTGCTCGCCGCGCTCGACGAGGCGCGCGCGGGACGCTGAAGTGGTTCAACGTCGCGCGGCGGCGACGCGCGCCAGCGCTTCGACCCCGCGCTCGAGCTCGGCCGTGGGCACCGAGAAGCAGACCCGGAAGTAACCCGGAGTCCCGAACGCGACGCCGGGCACCACGAGCACCCGCTCCTCCAAGCACGCGTCGATGAACTCCGCATCCCCGTCGAAACCGGCGGGGATCTGGGGAAAAGCGTAGAAAGCGCCGCCGGGCCGCGTGAAGCGGTACCCCGCCCTGGCGAGCCCGTCGCACAAGCGGTTGCGGTTCTCGGCGTAAAGCGAGAGATCCGGCGCAACCTCGAGAAGGCCCTCCACCAAGCGCTGCAGGAGCGCCGGAGCACTGACGAAGCCGAGCACGCGCTGCGAGACCACGATCGCGCTCTCTACCTCGCTGCGCGTGGGGTCGCGCGGGCTCAGCGCCACGTAGCCGATGCGCTCGCCGGCGAGCGAGAGCGTCTTCGAGAACGACGTGACGTGCACGACCTTGTCGTAGAAGTGCGCAGGCCACGGCACCGCGCCGCCCTCGTAGACGAGGTCGCGATAGGGGTCATCGGCAACCAGGTACGCCTCGCCGCCGGTCCTCGCCTTCAGGATCTCGGCAAGCTTTCGCACGACCCCTTCCGGATAGGTGACGCCGGTGGGGTTGTTGGGCGAATTCACGATCACTGCGCGCGTCTTCGGCCCGACCAGGCGCTCGAGCTCCGCGAGATCGGGCAAGAGCTGGGCGTCGCTCGGGCAGACTCGAAAGGTGCCGCGGTAGTTCGCGACGTACGCGGGGTAGTCGGGGAAATAGGGCGAGAACGCGATCACCTCGTCGCCCTCTCGGAGGACCGAGCGGAAGAAGACGTTGAGCGCGCCGGCCGCGCCGACCGTCATCGTGATGGACTCGGCCTCGTAGGGTAGGCCGGTCTTCTTCCCGAGGTACGCGGCGACCGCCTGACGGGTCGATTCGAACCCCGCGTTCGGCATGTAGCGGTGGACCCCGGGCCCCTCCAGCGTGACGAGCTCGCGCAGGCGCTCGCGCACCGCGGCGGGTGGTTCGGCCAAGGGATTTCCGAGGGACAAGTCTGCTACGCTGTCCGCACCGTACCGGCGCTTGAGCTCGAGCCCGCGCTCGAACATGGCGCGGATGGACCAGGCGGCTTGCTCTCGTCTTTGCATGGTGAGGGACCCGGGCGGCGGCGCGCACCATAACACAGCAATGCGGCTGCTCCGGCCCGCGCGGGCGCCGCGGAGGCGCGCGGAAGTCGA